>JBFIHP010000715.1:0-2404 GCA_041601735.1 Planctomycetota bacterium
CCTCCCGGGCGAGGTGGCCGAAGAAGCCGCGCAGGGCGGCCGCCTTGCGGGCGATGCTCGACCGGGCGTAGTCCTCCTCGACCAGGCGTGACAGGTAGAGCCGCAGATGATGCAGCTCGATCTCCTCCCAGGTCGGATTCCCGGCCCTCTCCCGCAGGTGCTCGGCGAAGAGCTCGAGATCCCGGCGGTAGGCACGCGTCGTGTTGGGGGAGACCCGGCGGCCCTCGGTCTGCACCTTGAGAAAGCGGTCGATTTCGTCCATCGTTCAACTCCCGCGCATGTTAGCCCTCTCGAGTGACAGCTGCGGTGGGATCCGGTGAAGGCGAGGCGGCATGTTCGAACGCGAGATCGAGTCCGATGCGAGTCCGGCCGCCGTCTATCGGCAGCTACCGGTACGACCCGGACGCGTGCTCCTGGACGAGATCGGCCGGGGTCGCTCGCGCCGGACGCTGCTCGGGCACGCCCCGAAGACCTGGCTCGAGTGGCGCGGGTCGCGCGGCTTCGTCCGCCGGCGCGAGGGCGGCACCGACCGGGCGACCGATTTCGTGGCGGCGCTGCGCGGTCTTCTGCTGTCCCTCGAGTCGCGGGCAAGCGCGGTCGAGGAGGGAGACTTCGCGGGCGGCCTCATGGGCCTCTTCGGCTACGATCTCCGCCTCCTCTTCGAGGACCTTCCCGATCGCAATCCGCCGGACTCGAGCCTGCCCGATTGCTACGTCGGTGCCTTCGATCACTGGCTCGTGCATGACGAGTCGCGACCGGGAATGTGGACCTTTCGCGCTCTCGAGACAGGAGCGGCGACCGAGGACCGCTTCGCCGCGGTCCGGCGGCTCGTGGAGCAGGCCGGCGACGTTCCTGCCTTCCCGGAGCGCTCGACGCCGCGGCCGGCGCGCAGCAACCTGGCACGCGCCGACTACCTGGCCGCGGTCGAGCGCATCCGCGAGCTCATCCGCGAGGGCGAGGTCTATCAGGTCAACTTCAGTCAGCGCTTCCTGCTGCCCCTCGAGGCCGAACCCATCGTCGTCTACGAGCGGGTGCGCGATCGGCACGCCGCGCCCTGGGGCGGACTCGTCGAACGCGGTTCGGCCGCGCTCTCCTGCCACTCGCCCGAGATCTTCCTCGAGGTGGACGGCGACCGCGTCCGGACCCAGCCGATCAAGGGGACCATCGGGCGGTCGCCCGACCCGGTCGAGGATCTGCGCCGCGCGGTCGAGCTCGCCTCGAGCGAGAAGGACCGGGCGGAACTCGCGATGATCGTCGATCTCATGCGCAACGATCTCGGCCGGGTCTGCCGGCCCGGGAGCATCGAGGTGCGTGATCACGCCCGGATCGAGAGCGCGCCGACCGTCCACCATCTCGTGACCAGCGTGGTCGGGCGACTCGAGGAGGGCCGCGACGTCTTCGACCTCCTGGCCGCGACCTGGCCGGGGGGCTCGATCACCGGGGCGCCCAAGATCCGGGCGATGGCGGTGATCGACGAGCTCGAGACCCTGAAGCGCGGGCCCTACACCGGCTCGATCGGACGCATCGGTCTCGACGGCTGCAGCCGACTGAACATCGCGATCCGGAGCATCGTCCTGGAGGGCGGTCATGCCCGGGTCCATGGCGGCGGCGGCATCGTCATCGACTCCGACCCGGAGCACGAGTACGCCGAGAGCATCGTCAAGGTGAAGGGCCTCCTCGAGGCCCTCGGAGCGGAGATCGTCCAGTGAAGGGTTTCGTCCTGAACGGGGAGCTGAGTCGCGGTGATCGCCTTTCGATCGAATTCCATCAGCCCTTCTTCGCCCATGGCCACGGCCTCTTCGAGACCACCCGGGCGGTGAGGGGGCGGGCGGCCTTCATGCGCGAGCACTGCGAACGCATGGCCCGGGGGGCGGTGGAGATCGGTCTCGAGATGCCCTACGCCGCGGCGGAGATCATCGAGCAGACCCAGGGGCTCCTGCGTGCGCTGGAGATCGAGGACGCCCGGGTGAAGCTCCATCTCCTGGGCCGTCACGAGGGCGCCGATTTTCTCATCACGGCGGAGGCTCTTCCGCCGTATCAGGAGATCGGAGACGAGGCCGCGGTCACCCAGGTCGCCGGGCGCTTCGCACGGACCCTCGACATGGCCGGTCTGAAGACGATGAACTATCTCGCCAACCGCCTGGTCGAGGCCGAAGCCGCCGCCCGCGGCTTCCAGGAGGCTCTCTTCGTCACCACGGAGGGGCATCTGGCCGAAGGCAGCCGCAGCAACGTCTTCTTCGCGAAGGGTGGTGTCCTGCACACGCCCTCGCTCGAACTGCCGATCCTGCCGGGCATTACGCGCGGCGTGCTGGTCGATCTGGCGCGCGACGAGGGGCTCGATGTGGTCGAAGGGCGCTTCTTCTGGAGCGATCTGGAAGCCGCCGACGAGGCCTTCCTGACCGGC
>JBFIHP010000716.1:0-2403 GCA_041601735.1 Planctomycetota bacterium
AGCGACGCCAAGAGGACGGCAGCGGCATACCACCGCCACTCCGTATCGGTAAACCACGACGTGACGTGACCGGTCGCCAAGCGGTAATGCAACACGAAGTTCGTGCCGGCGATGAGCATGAACACAATCGTCACCCACTGGATGGCGGGAGAGAACGCTCCCATCGATGCGGTCCGAGTGGAAAAGGTCTTGGTGGCGCGGGGCCCCGGGCATTAGATTCTCAGGTCGATCGCACCGATTCACAACTGGGTCCCGGCACATCAGCATGACGCGGAATCTGCATCCGATTCTCCTCTGCCTGATCCTGCTCCTCGGCGGCAGGCTCACGGCGCAGGGCGCCAAACTCGGTCACGAGGTCAGCCCCTACTGGTCGGGGCTGCCCGCGAACCCGACCGCGGTCGCCTTCGACTCGGCCGGGGTCTGCTACTGCCTCACCCTGCCCGGGAAGCTCTACGCCGGCTTCGACACCGATGCGGACGACGTGATCGATTCGGCCACGCTCATCTACGACGGCGACGCCGACCTCACGCGCTACTTCCCCTTCACGGGACTGACCTGGCATCAGGGCAACCTCTACATGTCGAGCCGCGGCAAGATCTCGCGCCTCGAGGACCTGAACGGCGACTACGTCATCGACAACATCGTCGATCTCGTGACCGGATTGCCGACATCGAATCATCAGAACAACGCCATCGTCTTCGATCAGAACGGTGACATGCTCTTCTCGCTGGGTTCGCTCACGGACAACGGACCCGAGCCCTTCCCCATCTCGGCCACGATCCTGAAGGTGCCGGCCACCGGCGGCCCGCCGACGATCTGGGCGACCGGCGTGCGCAATGCCTACGGTCTTGCCTTCAAGCCGGGCTTCGGCCTGGTCGCGGTCGATAACGGCCCCAACTTCCTGCTGTCGAACCTGAATCCGCCGGACGAGCTGAACGTGATCGAGGCCGGCAAGGATTACGGCTACCCCGGTTATTACGGGATGCCTCCGGCGGGCAGCGGCACCGAGAAGCCGGCCCTGCTCTTCGCACCGCACTCGGCGCCCTGCGCGATCGACTTCAATCCGGGCGCCTTCTCGGGCTGGGACACCGATGTCTTCGTGCCCTTCCTGGTCAGCCCGGGCGGAGTCGTGGCGCGCTGCTCGCTGCACCGACTGCCGCTGACCGGCGAGGTCCGCGCCTTCATGGAGCCCTTCGCCTGGGGCTTCCTGAATCCGATCGATGCGAAGTTCGCGCCCGACGGCAGCCTGATCGTCGCCGACCACGGCCTCTTCGCCCTGTTCCGGGTCACGCAGAAGGATCCGGCCCGCATCCGCATCTACGGGGCTCCGATCCTCGGAAACACGCTGACGGTGGAGATCGAGCACCCGGGCGCGGGTCTCGAGAACTTCGGTTTCTTCCTCTCCACCGCCGACTCGCCGGTCTACGACCTCGGCGGCGGCAAGAGCCTGAACCTCGACGTCAGCACGCCGCTCTTCAACTACTGCATGACGCCGGGGAACGCGATCAACTACTTCCCCTTCCCGGGCCTCCTCGACCCGACCGGGCGCGCCATCGGCAACGTCGTCCTGCCCTACTATCCGCCGCTCCTGGGTCTGAAGATCCACATGGCCTGGGTGAGCTGGAACGGTGCGGGACAGATCGGCGCGGAGTCGGCGCCGCTCACCTTCGTCGTCCTCTGAGCGAGGGCGGCACCCCCGGTTCCGGAATCCCCGTCGGTCGGCGCCCGGCAGCGGACGACGGATACCATCGTCCCGGGGCGCCCCATCCATCCCGGCGGGACGCGCGAAGTCCGGGGTCAACCCACGACGATTTCGCAGGAGCGAGAGGACCGGTCCGGACTCGAAAGCGAACGGGTTCGAAACATCGAGATGCTTCGAACCCGTCCAGTTTCTTGCCGTCGCAACGGCGCGGTTCTTCGGTCAGCCTCCGCAGGTGTCCCTGGTTTCGCGAGAAACCCAGACGCTTGTCTTGGAGTTCAGCGTCTCTTCCCAGCGGTGCCGACAAATGGAAACGAATCACGTAGCGACAAGCGTTGCTCTTCCGGGCGAGCCCTTCCGAGCGGATTCCCCGCGACCGCCCGAGGCGGCCTCGAAGACCACGCTTCCCGCGCCTTTCGGCGCGCGATCATCGACCGGGGTCGGCGACCGCTCCTCGATTCACTTCCCTTCCCTTCTTCAGGCTGCTTCTCGGAACTTCCCCGGAACACCTGAGTCGGCATCGGAGAAAAAAAGAGCGGGCGCTTCCGGGCCCGGGATACCCGGCTTTTTGCATACTCTTGCAGGAGCGGGGACCTGAGGAGCGAGACATGCAAGGGGAGATGGTCGGGGTCATCCTGGCGGCGGGGAAGGGCTCGAGGCTCGACCCCTTCAACGCCCACTACCCCAAACCGCTGCTGCCGATC
>JBFIHP010000717.1:0-2397 GCA_041601735.1 Planctomycetota bacterium
AGCCTTGAAGCGGCTACAAGGGTTGGTTTCGGCCGTAACCGGGCAACTGCCGACGACCTGAGTCGAGCCGACATGGCGTGCCTGGACCTTTCTGCCGGGGCGCCCTTCGACTCGCGTAGAAGCAGATCGGTCCCGCGCCCCGGCGGAAAGTGCCTGGCTCGGTATGTCGGCGCGACCGCATTTCACTGACCAGACGGCAACTATGCGTTGATTCAAGGCCGCAGGCTGCTGCAGGTGACTCAAGTGCATAGGCAGGAACAAGCTCGGCGCTCCATGGCAGCCGACCGGCCCCTGTCATCCCTCGCGATGATCCGATGTCTCGCTCCCCTCTCGGCGGCTGGCCTCGCCTCCGGGGGGGTCGTCCGGAGATCACACTGTCGTGCGGCTTGACTGCAGGGACCGGTCCGCGAGTCGAGTCGCGTGATGGAGGAGGAGCAAGCCGGTCGAGCCCCTGGAAGAGGAGCCGTGCCGGGGTCGCCGGCACGGCTCCTGTCGCCGGAGTCCCGGTCGCGGAGGCGACTACTTCAGCTTCGCGAGCGGGATGAAGCGGGTGGGCAGGAGACTGTCCTCCCGCTTGTCGTAGCGGTAGGCCCGGATGACGTCGTTCTCCAGGTGGTACTTGTAGAGATTGACGGGTCGGATCACCGCGAGCTTGTCGTCGTGCTGAAGGACGAGCTGCACCTGGATCTTCGACTTGTCTACCTTGTGAAAGGCCCCGGCCGACCACTCCCAGCGCGTGCTGCGGACCCAGGCCTCGCCGGGGATCCGGGCGGTGAGCACCTTGGCGCCGGGCTCGACCTCCTGCCAGCAGGCGGTGGCGCGCTTGATCAGATCGTCGCGGTCGGCGCCGCGATAGCGGTCGGAGGGCAACCTGTTCTGGGCGATGATCTCGGCCTCGAGCGACCTGGCCCGAGCGGCGATGCGATCGCGCGCCGCCGTGAGCTTCTGTTCGCAGGGCTTGGCGACGTCGTCGCCGAAGGCGCGCAGGACGATCAGCTTCTGCTCGGCGAAGCCGAGGGTCTGCTCGATGCCGCCGTTCGGACCGAAGAAGAGCGGCTTCTTCTCGGCCACGGCCTCCTCCGAGATCTTCTCGGCCTCGGCGACGTGCCCGTCGAAGAGCCCGGGGAGCTCCTTCCTGTAGGCATCCAGCCGGGCGGTGAAGCCCTTGCGCTTCTCGAGGCAGTAGAGCCCGAGCTTCTCGAGAGCCGCGCCCTCCTTCGTCTTCTGATCGATGAGCGGCTGATAGGACTTCGCGATCCGCTGGATCTCCTTCACGCAATCGCCATCCTCGGCGATCACCTTGGCGAGTTCCTCCGGCTGCTGCACGATCTGCTGCCAGTTCGAGTAGCGGCGCGAGAAGTCGCGCATGAGATCCATGTCATCCTCGTAGCGGGGGTAGTTCTCCATCCCGCTGACCTTCTGGAGCTTCGCACTCTCGCCCTCGAGTCGCGAGCGGTAGGCGCCGAGCAAGTCGCCGCAGCTCCGGGCCGCCTCGACAGTCTCGGCGACCTGGGGGTTGTCGGCGGGGAGGGCCGGAAGTTCCTTCATGGCATAACCGTGTTTCTGTTCGGCGCGGGCGAGCGTCTCGAGAGCGTGCTTCACCTCGGAGTGGACCGGCTTCTCGCCCTCGCCGTCGATCCGCTTCACGATCTCGCCGACCTTGCCGCCGAGGCCCTGGGCCTCGCGCAGGTTGTACTGCGCTCGTTTCAGAGCCTCCTCCTGGCGGTAGTCGAGGCGCGGCGTCTTCTCGGGCGCGGCGACGGGGACGCGCTTCTCCGCGGGCTCGCCCGCGGGGACGGGCTTCGGCTCGGCCGCCGGCGCGGGCTCCTTCTTCTCCGGCGTGGGCGCCGGCGTCGCGGGCTCGGGCGCGGGAACGCCGGCGCCGGAGAGGATGCCGTCGATCTCGTCCGCCAGCTTGCGGGCCGCATCGAGGCGTTTCTCGAGCGCCGCGACCTCGGCGTTGGTCGCCGGCAGTTCGCCGATCCAGGTGGCGGCCTGGTCGAGTTTCGGCCGCGCGGAGGTCACGCGCATCGCGGTCAGCCTCTTGCGGCTGCCCTTCGCGGGATTGGCGGGCGTGCCCGCCGAGCCCCGCGCGGCCTCGAGGTCGCCCTCGGCCCCCCTGACCTGGGATTCGGCGCCCTGGAGCTTCGCCTTCTGCTCAGGGCTGAGATCCTGGGCGGTGACGGAAGCGCCGAGGAGAACGAAGCCCAGCACGATCAAGAGGATGGGGATGAGCGGGGCGGATGCAGGTCGAATGGCCTTCATGAGGGGGACTCCGATCGGTCGAATTGGGGGGGATTTGTCTCGGAGATGTTCGCCCGCGATCCCCGCGCCGTCAAGCAAAAGGACCTTCCGAGGCCCGCGCCGCGAGTCCGGCGGCAGGGTCTTGCGCATCGA
>JBFIHP010000718.1:0-2384 GCA_041601735.1 Planctomycetota bacterium
GCGTGGAGGAGCGAGCCGTCGAGGCCCGAATGGACCTGCGCGAGACCGCCCCAGGGCGTGGCCGTGATGACGTCGTCGTAACCGTCGGCGTTGACGTCGCCGGCGCCGGCGACGACCGTGCCGAGGCGTCCGGAGAGCACGCTGCCGTCGACCTGGAAGTGGAGCGTGGCCTGCTGGGCGGTCGCACTGGTCGCGATGAGGGTGATGACCAGGAAGAAGGGGGCGAGGAGACGCATGGCTGGCTCCTTTTCGGCTAGGGGGGCTGATCTCGACATGAACTCGCGGCAAAGCCCATGCCATGTCGGACGCCCGACCCGGCGACCGCAAGGGGTCGCAGCTCGCTTCGCCCCGGCGCGTCGGTCTCGGATCCTCCTTTATCCACCGGGTTTGCCTTCCCGCATCGGGGGCGCCCGATGCGCCGGTTCCCTCATGAACTCGTTGCGGCAGCGCCCTCCACGCCGTCCTCGAAGGGACGACGGAGATCCGCGACGTCGAGATCCTCCGCGGGGCCACGCGACCTGGTGCGGAGATTCACGGCTCCAAGCCGGGAACCCCGTGGGGTGCGAACGGCCCGATATGCGGCCACGTACCGTCCGTCCGGCGATCCGGGCCCGCGGCCCGTCACGCGCGTTTTCCTTGACCGGTTCCGGGGTATCGGGTCAACTGCGCGGATGCTCTTCCCGGCCCGAACCGCCGGAACCGGGACCGTCCAGTCGATCCCCGCCGGAGTCGCTCCATGAAGCTCCTTGCCATGCTGTTCCTCGTCGCCGCGATTCCGGGCCTGGCCCTCAGCGTGAACGCGCAGGGCGGCGGCGGTCCGGGCGCGACCGGCTTCTGCCCCTCGGTCGGGAGCCTGCCGGGAACGCACCCGCTCCTTCCCGGGTCGGATCACAGCTGTGAGGATCACTCCGGCGACGATCATTCGTACGAACAGATGGCGATGATCGACCTGTCCTTCGCCGATCTCTCCGGCTGCGACTTCACCGACACGGTGATGCCGAACGCGACGCTCTCCAATGCCAGGCTCATCGCCGCCGACCTGACGCACATCGATCTCTCGAGCGCGGATCTCCCCTTCGCGGACCTGAGCGGCGCGAACCTGACGACGGCGCGCTTGGCCAACGCGTACTTCGGTTTCGCCGACCTGACCGGAGCGACGGGTCTCGCGACCGTGTTCGGGACTCCGAGCTACAACGCCCACACCGATTTCTCGGGCACGGGCTTCGACCCCGCGGCCGCGGGCTGGTCCCTCCAGCCGACGCAGCCGCTCGAGGTCGATCGTGACACGCTCTCTCTCTCCGCCGGCGGAAGCCAGCGCATGTTCCTGGACGCAGGGACGGCGGCGGCCGGGGATTTCCATCTCGTCCTCGGCTCGGCCGGCGGGACGAGCCCGGGCGTCTTCGCCTATGGATTCCCGATCCCGCTCAACTATCCGGACCCCTACCTCGACCACAGCCTCAACGTCCCGAACTCCATCCCGCTCGTGCAGTCGCTCGGGCTGCTGGACGCCGAAGGGCTGGCCCGGTCGATCTTCCTGCTGCCGCCCGGCTCGCCGCCGGGCCTGGCGGGCCTCGTCCTGCATCACGCCTTCGTCGCCTACGACGCCTCGGGCATCACCTTCGTCAGCAACCCGACCTCGCTGACGCTGGTACCCTGAGGATCGGCGGGAGACTCGAAGAGCTTCGACCGCGGCTTGGCCAGACGGCCGAGCGGCGCGAGAAACATGGCGCGGAGCAGGTGATCGTGGCCGTGACCGGCTTCGCGGCGCTGCGGTCTCAGCGCTTCGCGAAGCCGCCGATCTTCATGAGATCGCGACCGATCTCCACGAAGCCGTTGCTCCAGGCATCGTCCCGGAAGAACTGGGGCTCCATCGAGGGGTCGCCGACGAAGGGGCGCATCGCCCAGGCCGCCTGGATCGCCACGAGGACGTAGAGGAAGAGCCAGATCCAGAGAGCCAATCGGTGGCGTGGATTCCGGGCGATCAGCGGTCGGTAGTGCCGGGCGAGCACGATCTGCGCGGCCACGGCGCCGAGGAGGAAGGGAAGGCCGTTGAAGTTCAGGGCGATGCGGTAGTCGTCGGTCGAGAGGTAGACGACGAGCGGCCAGAGCATGGCGGCGGCGAGCACCACGGCGAGAGTCGCCTGCGCCGCGAAGACGCCGCGCAAGGCGGCGCTGAAGTCCTCGCCGAGCCCCAGCACGGCATTGAGCACGTAGAAGTTCGGCAGGCAGACGACCGTCGCGATCAGGAGGAGCAGCGGGACCTTCAACCCGGAGTAGAGCATCTGCAGGGTGCGACCGTTGAAGCTGCCCATGGCGAATCCATAGAGGAAGCCCGTCGCGCAGAGGATCAGGGCCAGGGTCAGGACCGGAACGATGCCGCGGCC
>JBFIHP010000719.1:0-2380 GCA_041601735.1 Planctomycetota bacterium
AGGCCATGTAGCCCAGCTCGCCGCGAATCCGGACCTCGCCCTTCAGATCGGCGCCGATCCGGATCGGCAGCTCGAAGAGCACCTTGCCCTCGTGGGTGTAGTAGGTGCCCCAGTCCTGCTTGTCCACGTGCGGCTCGGGCTCGACGATGGGGCCGAGGCGGCTCACGCCCTCGGTCTTCAGCACGACGGTCGTCGGCGTCTGTCCCTCGTACTCGGCCGCCGAGTAGATGTGCCAGCCCTCGACGATCACGGCCTCGATCAGGAGTCGGGCTTGCGCTCCCGGCGCGACCCTGGCGGGTTCGACTCGGGCCGAGCCGATGCTCACCTTCTGGTCGAACTGCGCCTGCAGGGGTCCGGCACAGAGGAGCAGAAGGAACAGGGACACGAGACGGTTCATGCGATCTCCTTCGAGACGGGGACGGTCGCGAGGGGGGTGCCCGGACCGGCGATTCGTTGGACGCTAACCGCGGACTTTACGGAACAATTCCAGGCCCATCAAAAGAGGCCCCCGCGGCCCCGGCGAGTCGTCTCGAGGTTCTCTCGATCCGAGACCGCGGGGTCTCCGCGCGGCCGGGGCGCCTCGGCGCCGGGCCGCCGAATTCCATTTGCTGCTTGCAGCCCGCTCCAGGAGTCGTACCTCTATGGGGACGCCTGCGCGGGAGATCGGACTTCCGGGCGGGGGCACGAGCTCCCTGGGGAGGGGGCCGGTTTCCTGGAAGGAGCCGACATGAAGCTCGATTCGATCTACAGCGCAATCCTCGAGCAGGCCTGGAGGCCGGAGGCCGCCCGCTTCAGCGCGGGCGAGGCCGGATTCACCGAGATGGCCGAGGCCATGTCGGACGACCTCTACCGGCTCTGCATCGAGTTCGGCGTTCCCTTCAACGAGTTCAAGATCCGCGTCCTGGACGAGGTCCTGAATCGCAGCCGGGTGCGCGGGTCCGATCCGAAGGGCGATCAGCCCGAGCGCATCGACGGGATGCTCAGCCCCGCGGCGGAGAATCTCCCGATGCTGGTGTTCGCCCTCGAGCTGATGCGCGAGGACGGCAACGAGTTCGACTGAAGCCGGCATCGGAACGGAATGCGAGAAGGCCCTGGATTCCCGAGAATCCAGGGCCTTCTGCGATTTCCGTCGGCGCTTTTCAGCTCGATCGGGAGGCGGAGAAGATTCCCGCCGTGCAGCCGTTCCTATTCATTCTTGATTGTTGCAGATCTCGATGACCGGGGGGCTGAAGAAGAACAGGGCGAGAAGTTGTGTGACGGGCTTGATGTGTGGGAGAGATGATGATGTAGGTGTTGTTACATTTGCCGTTTGTTCGAGGCGGGAGCCAGCCACACAACTTCTGCTGAACCCATTCCAGGGCTATAGACCCCTGAAGCCCCGAAAACGGCGCAGAAAAGCCGAAAAACCGCCCCGACCGGGCCGGGACCCTTTCCCGCCCGCGACCGACCGCCAGGAGTTCGACCGTGCCGCATCTCGCCGTCTTCGCTTCCTCGAGCCAGGGGCTTCCCGCGGAGCTCCTCGAGCAGATCGATCGACTCACCTTCGCCCTGGCCCGCTCCGGCTGGGACCTGGTCTACGGCGGCGCCAACGTCGGACTCATGAACGTCACCGCCTCCGCCTTTCGCCGCGCGGGTCGTGAGGTCGTCAGCGTGATTCCCTCGATCTTCGATCGCCGCGGCCTGACCTTCGGTGACTCCACGACGGTCATCCGCACCGACGACCTGCGCGAGCGCAAGCGCATCATGGCCGAACAGGCGGCCGCCTTCCTCGCCCTGCCGGGCGGTCCGGGCACGGCCGACGAGTTCATCGAGATCCTCACCGCGAAGCTGGTCGGGATGAGCGAAGCGCCCCTCGTCCTCTACGATCCGGGCGGTCAGTGGCGCCACCTCATCGCCCTCCTCGAGGACATGGAACGCAATGGCTTCGCCTATCGCGAACCGCGCTCCCGTTTCGTCCACGCCCGGTCGATCGAGGCGGTCCTCGACGCCCTTCCGGTTGCAGGCCGGGACGGAAGCCTCTAGGCTGACTGTCGGGCCGGCGGGGACCCGGCCCCCACCTTGTTCGGATGCGAGATCGATGCCCGCACACAGGCCCGCGACCCGCGACATCCTCGATGCATGGCAGGCCGGGCGCCGCGAGCCCGAGCTCGTCGACGACCTGACCGGGTTGATCGACCGGGACGACCTGGTCCGACTGTTCTGGCTCCTTCGGCGGCGCGCCGGCGCCGGGTCCCGACTGGAACTCCTCGACGAGTTCGCGAAGCGAGACGGAGAACCGGTCGATCCGGCCCTCCGGCGACTCCTCGTGGCGGGAGCTGTGGCGGCCCCTCAGGCGATCGCGGACTCGGCCGACGGCCTCGAGACCCGCCTGCTGCTCGAC
>JBFIHP010000720.1:0-2379 GCA_041601735.1 Planctomycetota bacterium
GCGAAGATCGTCGAGTGAGTTGATCGGGCCTCGGGCCCGAGCCGGTTCGGGGGGCGACCGAGGTCGCCCCCGGATCGGGAGCCGGAAGCGTCGCGGGGGCCCTCTTGGGGTCGCCGCGACGGTTCCGTAGAACAGGAACCTTTTGTCGCGATCGCCCCGGGAGGGCACGACGTGGAGATCTACAAGAAAGGCGAGGGCAAGCTGACCCGCAGGGTGGCCTTCTACTCGCTCCTGGTCCTCTCGGTCTGGGGCTTCAAGACCCTGGCGATCCAGCTCTCGGCCTACAAGTGGGCCAACGAGGAGCTGCTGGGCTTCGAGATGCCCTATTACAACATGCCGCTGACGGTCGGCGTGTTGGTGAGCATCGTTCTCAACATCGTGCTGGCGCTCTGGCTCTTCAAGCTGCTCAACGGCGAGAAGGTCGCGCCGACCCTGATCGAGACCGAGACCGAGTTGAAGAAGGTGTCCTGGCCCTCCTGGGAGGATGCCCGTCAGTCCACCGTCATCGTGCTCATCTTCGTGGCCGCCACCGCCATCTACCTGACGGCCGTGGAATACGCCCTGAAGACGGTCTTCGACTTCATTCTCCGATGAGTGACGGGAGCGAAACGATGGAGAGGGCTTGGTACGCGATTCGGGTCCAGAGCAACAAAGAGGACCACGTTCGCCGGACCCTCGAGCGCAAGGTCGAGACTCACGGCCTGCAGGAGAAGATCTTCTCCGTCGTCGTGCCCGTCAAGAAGTACGAGGAGATCAAGAACGGCAAGAAGCGAGTCCGTACCGAGAAGATCTACCCCGGCTACGTGCTGGTGGAGATGGTGATGGACGACTCGACCTGGCTGTTCATCCGGGAGACCTCCGGCGTCGGCGACTTCGTCGGCGCGCACGCCGAGGCGACCGGCAAGCCCTTTCCGCTCACCGAGGAGGAGGTCGGCAAGATCTTCGGAACGGAGGAGGAGGGGGAAGGGAAGCCCGCCATCAAGATCGACTTCGAGATCGGCGAGCAGGTCAAGATCAAGGACGGCCCCTTCGAGGATTTCGATGGCGTCGTCGAGGAGATCTTCCCCGACAAGGGTCGCATCCGCGTCACCGTGAACATCTTCGGTCGCGCGGCCCCGGTCGAGTTGGAGTACTGGCAGGCCGAGAAGATCTGAGCCGCCAGAGATAAACGAACGCTTTCAGACAGAGATGGGTCGAGGGTCGCCGGATCGGCCCCTCATCGCCGAGGATCGAGAACAATGGCCAAGCAAGTCACCGCCAAGATCAAGCTGCAGTGCCCCGCGGGCAAGGCCACGCCGGCTCCCCCGGTCGGACCGGCGCTCGGTCAGCACGGCGTGAACATCGCCGAATTCGTCAAGCGCTTCAACGATGCGACGCGCGACCAGGAAGGCATGATCATCCCGGTGGAGATCAGCGTCTTCAACGACCGCAGCTTCGACTTCATCCTGAAGTCCCCGCCGGCCGCCGTGCTGCTCAAGAAGGCCGCGGGTGTGCTGAAGGGCTCGGGCGAGCCGAACCTGAACAAGGTCGGTCAGGTCACCAGGGCGCAGCTGCGCGAGATCGCCGACATCAAGATGAAGGGGCTCAACGCCGCGACCCCCGAGGCCGCCATCCGGATCATCGAGGGCACGGCGCGCTCGATGGGCCTGACCGTGGCCGACTGAAAGAGACGACCGGGCGGGCCCGTCCCGTCCGATCCGGGACCTCGATGATTCGGGGTTCAGGGAGGCTCGCCTCCTGCACAATTCGTGTATCCGGTGGGAGACCTGAAGAGGTGCGGTCCTACCACCGGACGAAACCAAGCACCTCAAGGAGGCTAAGCCTATGCCGAAACGGAGCAAACGATACCGTACGGCCAAGGCCCGGGCCCCTCAGGAACCCACAGCTCTCGAGGACGCCCTCGTGAAGCTGGCCGAGTTCCCGAAGGCGAAGTTCGACGAGACCGTCGAGCTTTGCGTGCGACTGGGAGTGGACCCCAAGAAATCGGACCAGATGGTCCGTGGGGCGATCTCTCTTCCGCACGGCATCGGCAAGACGCTGCGCGTCATCTGCTTCGCCGAAGGCCCCAAGGCCGACGAGGCGAGAGCGGCCGGCGCGGTCGAAGTCGGTTCCGCCGACCTGGCTCAGAAGATCCAGGACGGTTGGATGGACTTCGACGTGGCGATCGCGACGCCGGACATGATGAGGCACGTCGGACGGCTCGGAAAGGTCCTGGGTCCCCAGGGCAAGATGCCGAGTCCGAAGGCGGGCACCGTCACCATGGATGTCGCCAGCGCCGTCAAGGATTTCGTGGCCGGCAAGATCGAATTCCGCATCGACTCGGGGGGCAACGTGCACGCCCCGGTCGGCAAGCGGTCCTTCGACGCTGCCAAGCTCGCC
>JBFIHP010000721.1:0-2376 GCA_041601735.1 Planctomycetota bacterium
CCACAACCCCCCCAGTAGCATGGTGATGAACAGGTTGCGGTAAGTCTTCCGAGTACCGTGACGGTTGCCCCCCAACGGAATGTAAAGGTAATCGCGCAGCCAGCTCGACAGGCTGATGTGCCAGCGCCGCCAGAAGTCGGTGATGCTGCCGGCGAGGAAGGGCAGGCGGAAGTTCTCGGGCAGGCGAAAGCCGAACATCCGACCGAGGCCGATCGCCATGTCCGAGTAGCCCGAGAAGTCGAAGTAGATCTGCAGGCTGAAGGCGCTGATCGCGATCAGCGCCTCGGGCCGGGTGTGGAGCTCGGGCAGCTCGAAGTAGACGTCTACCAGTCCGGCCGCGACGTCGGCGATCATCACCTTCTTGAACAGACCGACCAGGAAGCGCTCGAAGCCCGCGGCGAGATCGGCGGCGCTGCGCCTCGGCGTGTTCTCGAGCTGGGGCAGGAACTCGGCGGCGCGCACGATGGGCCCGGCGACGAGCTGGGGAAAGAAGGCCACGAAGAGAAAGAAATCGAGCGGGTTCCTGGCCGGACGAAGCTGCCCGCGGGCGATGTCGATCGTGTAGGAGAGGGTCTGGAAGGTGTAGAAGGAGATGCCCACCGGCAGGACGATGCCGAGGGCCTCGTAGGACAGGTCCAGGCCGACGGCCTGCCCGAGCTGCACGGCCTCGGCGACGAAGAAGTTGAAGTACTTGAAGAAGCCCAGGAGGCCGAGGTTCGTGAGCAGGCTCAGCGCCAGCCAGCGCCGGCCAGCGCGCTTCTCCGCCGCCGCCGCGATCCGCGCGCCGGCGAGGTAGTCCACGGCCGAGGACAGCAGGATCAGGCCGAGGAAGCGCCAGTCCCAGGCGCCGTAGAAGACGTAGCTGGCGCCGAGGAGGAAGACCTTGCGCGGCGCGCCCCGCGGCAGGAGCCGGTGGACGATCAGCGCGATCGGCAGGAAGAGCAGGAGGAACTGGAGGCTGGTGAAGAGGATGGCTCGGCCTCAGCGCTTGCGGTCGCGAATCCCGGGCAGGATGCGATCCTCGTACCAGTGCTTGACCTCCCTCGCCACCCGGGCATGACCCAGGCTCGAGAGGTGACGTCCGTCGGGCAGGACGTCGCCGCCCGGCCGGTTCTCCATCTTCAGCCTGAACAGGGGATCGCCGCTCATGTCGAGGCGGGCGTGGTAGCGCTTGCCGACCTGGGCGACTTCCTGGAAGGCGGCGGCGACCCGGCGCTGGAAGTCGTCGTTCGCCAGCTCGAGGTCGCGCCACTCCGCCGGCAGGAAGACGTGGTGGAGTCCCACGCCCTTGACGAAGAGGCCGTCCTCGAGATCCCGCCAGCCCTGCCCCACCGCGGCGGCGAGGCCCAGGAGCCGAGCCTCGTCGGTCGAGCGTTCGGCCGGAACGAAGCGGAGTCGGTCGAGACGCTGGAGCGACTTCACCAGGAGACGGTGCGAGACCAGCGAGCCCGTGCGCAGAAGATCGAGCAGGCCGCCGCGCCCGCTGCGCTCGCGCGCGAGCAACCAGCCGTCCACGTCCTCGAGCTCCGGCCGCCGGTCGAAGGGATACTCGAGCGCGAAGAGATCGACCTGCTGGGGCTGGAGTCCCCGGAAGCGCCAGGGGTCGCCGCGCGAGCCCAGGCCGAAGATGTAGAGGCCCGAGCTGGGCGTGACGATCAGGATCCGGTCGTAGTGACGGGCCTCGCTCAGCTCGCGCGCCCTCGTGAGCATGTGCGGCAGGGTGTAGCCCACGCCCGAGGCGTTGTGCACCCGCACCGGCCAGCCGGTCTCGCCCATGAGCCGCTCGAAGACGAAGGGCCAGGAGTCCTCGGCGGCGACGCCCATGCCCCAGCTGTTCGAGGCGCCGATGACCAGGATCTCCTCGCGCGGATTCGCAGGCCGCGCGACGCCCGGGCCGGGCACGCGCAAACCGAGCTCGTCCGTGTGGAGCGGGGTCCGGTCGCTGAAGTTGGCGAAGGTCGCGCGGGAGAGGTCGGGCTTCAGGGCGTGCAGGTTCGATGCCGTGACCCGGAGGGCGTTCGAGGCGAGGCCGTCCTCCGGCGTCCAGTTGGCGCCGACGACCAGACGCCCCCCCGCCTCCTGGAGAGCGAGGGCGAGGAGGAGGCCGGTGACCGCGAGGGTCGTGCGACGGAGGAGGCCCGGCGAACCGGGACCGCGGGGCTCGTTCATGCGCACACTCTATCGTCGCCGCGCCGGGGCGGCGAGCCCGGGCTCAGCTCGACGAGGCCCCGTCGTAGGTCCCGCCGGTCAGCTCGAGGAAGCGGGCCTCGAGGCTGGCGCCCTCGCGCATCGTGCGGGGCCAGGCGCCGGAGGCGAGCAGGATCTCGAGCAGGTCCTTCAGGATCTCGCGCCGCCCCCGACCCTCGGCGAGAGCCA
>JBFIHP010000722.1:0-2359 GCA_041601735.1 Planctomycetota bacterium
GATCTCGGCGACGTCGGCCACGAGGAAACGGCTGCCTCGCTCCAGGACGACGCGCCTGGTCCGGGCCCCGTCCTGGAAGGTGCCGTTGGCGGAGCCGAGGTCGCGGAGCAGCCAGCGCCCCTCGTGGTATTCCACGATTGCGTGTTCACGGGAGATGCGCGAATCGTCGATGACGATGTCATTGACGTCTTCACGCCCGATGCGCACCTGCTTCGAATCGACCGACCGGCGTTCGACCCGGCTGCCGATCTCGACGATGAATTCGGGCATCATTCCTCCCGCCAGGTCTGGCAGCGCCAATGTAGCCGGGCAGGCGAGGCGGTCAAGCACGCGGCGCGAGCTTGCGCGAGACGACGGGGCGGCGCAGGATGCCGAATGGGCCGCCGGTGCGGCCGGCAGCGAACCGAAAGGAAACGATGATCCGACTGATGGTCCTCAGCCTGCTCGTCGCGACCCTCGCCACCACGGGCAGGACGCAGACCTCGCGACCCGCGGTTGACGAGAGCCGGGTGCGTGAACTGGTTCGCGCCCTCGATGCCCGCGATTTCGAGACCCGCGAGGACGCCATCCGCGAGCTTCGCGCACTCGGCGCCGGGGTCCGGCCCCTGATCGTCAAGCTCAAGGACGAGGCCTCGGTCGAGGCCCGGATCCGTCTGGACAACCTCCTCGAGGATCTGGGCGGAAGCGGCGCGGACATCGACGTTGAGCTGAAGACGCGAACGGTGGACATCCTCCTCGAACAGGCCACGATCGCCGACGCCCTCGAGCTTCTGGAGCGCAAGACGGGCTTCAGCTTCGCTCCCTCGGCCGAGCTCGACCCGAGACGGATCGTCGACCTCGAACTCCGGAAGGTGAGTCCCTTTGCGGCTCTCGACGCCTTCTCGGAGGTGATCGGCCAGCGCTGGACGCAGGACTACGGCAGCGGCCAGATCCGTTTCTATCGCAGCGCGCCGGGCAGCACGCCGGTCGTCTCCTATCTCGGTCCCTTCCGCTTCTCCCTCGACTCGGTGAATCTCAACTCCTCGCTGGTCTTCGGCGGCGAGGTCCGGAGCAACTGCTATCTCCAGGGCCGGATCGACATCGAGCCTCGAGCCGACGTGCTGGGCGTCTTCCTCCAGCCCGAGCTCGTCGAGGTGCGCGACGATCAGGGTCGCGACCTCGTTCCGGACGCCCCCCACTCCACCGCCTTCCAGCCGGCCGGAGCGCGGCGGAACTTCCACTTCAACCTGCGCTTCGACCAGCCGTCGCCGGGGGCCGAGACCCTCGCGAGCGTGAAGGCGCGGCTCCAGGTCGTGGTGCCGAAGCGCTACGACGACCTCACCCTGCCGATCGGTCAGGATCCCGATCTGCGCGTGGAGACGGTGGACAGCGTCTTGAAGTTCCGGAGCCAGCAGGCCGTCGGTCCGAACCGACGGATCGAGCTCCGGATCGATCGCCGGGTCCCGAAGACCGGAGGCGACCGACCCGTCGAGGTGCCCTACGAGACGATCGAGGTCACGACGGCGGAGGGCGCCCTCTTGCTCCCGCTGGGCCCGGTGCAGCGCATCAAGAGCGAGGGCTACGAGATCCTGCGCTTCGACGTCTCCGGCACCGGCGGCGAGCTGCGGTCGATCTTCCTCCGCAGCCTCGTCGCGATCGACAGCCGCGCGGTCGAGATCGAGTTCAGCGACGTCCCGTTGCCCTGATCGCTCCGCCCGCCGCGCCGTCCAGGCACGAAGAAGGGCCGACTCCAGGAGGAGCGGCCCTTCTCGTCGATTCATCCGCCGGTCCGATCGAACTCAGAACTCGGCGTTGTTTGCGACCTTCTCGTCGCCGTCGAGCGGCAATCGATCGGAGTGCTCGTCGTCGGTCTCGTGCCAGTAGGAGACGCTGTCCTCACCCAGCTTCCAGGTGAAGTAGACGATCCGCGAGTCCATCTCGCCGTAGAACTTCACGATGCCCGCGAAGGCATCGTCGAGGAAGGCGCCGAGCTCCTCGAGCTCCTTGCGGCAGGTCTCCCGGCGCTCGCGCAGCGCCGCGATCTTCTGCTCGTGCTCGCGCAGCTCCGCGACGAGCGCATCGGGCGAGCCCTCGGTCTCGGCCTCGAGGCGAAGACGGAGTTCGAGCGACGCGCGCTCGTGGCGCTCGATCAGCTTCGAGCATGCCTTCGCGTCCGTGACGATGCGACGGACGAGGGGCAGCATGCGGGTCGCCTCGGTCGCGGTGAAGATCTTGCCCTTCATGATGACGCCTTGATCGGCTGCATGTCCTTCGTGCTTCATGGATCTGTTCTCGCTGGAGTCTAAATCCTCGCGGGTTCCAAATCAAATACGAGCGAGAGCAGCCAGGGCTGGCAGCGGCGGCGAAAAAATGCATGAGC
>JBFIHP010000723.1:0-2358 GCA_041601735.1 Planctomycetota bacterium
CACCATGACCGTCGCCGGCGACGGTCATGGTGGTCTGGCCGACTTCAGCGCCGTGAGCGGCCTCTTCCACACCTCGACGCCGACCAACAACGACGGCATCAACCTGCCGGACGACAACGCCGGCATCCACTTCCGCAGGCGCAGCATCTTCTTCGACTTCCAGGCCGTCGGCCTCGTCCTGCCGACCCTCCCGGCCGGTTTCGTCTACGAGGGCTGGGTGGAGGATCGCAGCAGCGGGCGGGTCTTCTCGACCGGGCGCTTCCGCAATCCGGCCGGGCCCGACGAGGACCATTCGACCTCGCCTTCCCAGGGCAGCCGCCGTCCCTTCGCTCTGCCGGGCAAGGACTTCCTCTTCGACGTCACGCCCGCCATGCTCATGGCCGCGCAGGCCGGTTCGATCACCGAGGTCTTCGTGACCATCGAGACCGTGCCGGACAACTCCGCCGCGCCGTCGTTTCTGCGCGTGCTGGAGTCGATCGTGCCTCCGGGCGCGGTGACCAACGGGGTGGGCGGCGTCGATGTGGTGATGACCCCGGTCTTCCCGGGCCCGACGCAGTTCTCGGCCTCGATGAGCTTCGAGGTCACGAACTGAGTCGACGGCGTTCGCCCCCCGCAGAACCGGACCGAACCGCGCGGCAAGTCCGCTGCCTGGCTACGGCAATCGGAAGCCGATGAGCGTCGTCAGTGTCCTGCCGGACCGGCGCTGCTTTCGCGCCGCGGGGATGCCGTCCGCCTCAGTCCGCGCGGGCGGGCGCCTCCGGACCGCCGAGCATCGCCGCCGTGACGGGGCAGAGCGGCGCGGCCGGGACGAGCCGCGAGGACTGCAGGCGGCCGCCGCGGTAGATCCGATCCGGCCGGCCGCGACGAAGCCCGGCGAGGTCCGCGAAGAGACCGACCGGGCGGTCGAGGAGGCGGCCGCCGGCGAGCTCCCCGTCCAGGGGATGGAGCGCGGCCTGGTCGTCGATCTCGAGGAAGCGGATCAGCTCGATTCCGAAGGCCGGCAGGTCGAAGCAGAGCTTGACTCCGGCGGTCAGGATCTCGTCGCCGCGGTCGCGCAGCCGGATGCGGTCCGGCCCCCGGAGGTAGCGGTGTTCGAGCGGGGTCCCCAGGCCCGCGCCCAGGCGCTGCCGCCAGAGCTTCATGGCCGTCCTCGCCTCGCCGACCTGCTCCGCGCCCTCGAGCCCGCGCAGGAGTCCGCGTTTCGGGTCCAGGAAGAGGATCTCCTCGAGCGCCTCGCGCCGCATGAGGGTCTCGATGCCGAACAGCTCGGCCCGGCTCGACGAGCCGCCGTTGGCGACGTTCCAGCCGACCGGGTGGATGTCGCGATGAAAGAGCAGGGGGCGCCGCTCGGGACCGAGGAGAGGGAGCACGCCGGCGCTCGCGTGGCGAAAGGCGAAGCGCTCGAAGGCGACCTCGAGGGTCGTGCCGGGCGCCTCGCGTCCGAGCTTCGCCAGCGCCGACTCGAATCGTCGCCCCTCCTCCGGGTCGAGCCGCTTCGCGACCTCGCGGCGCTCGGCCCCGTCGCGCAGCACCGGGAGATCGTCATCGATATCGACCACGAGCTCGAGGCCCGCGACCAGCCTGACGAGGCGGAACGAGCGCAGCAGCACCTGCAGGGTCGTGCCCGTCGCGGCATCGCCGAGGCGCGTGAGACCATGTTCGAGGTCGTCCTTCATGTCCCGAGGAGAGTCCATCGCGGCCCTCGCGTCAACGGCGCCGCGCGAATCAGCGCAGACGGATCAGGAAGCCCAGGTGGTCGAGGGCCGTGCGCGCGACCTTCATCTTGGAGCGACCGGCGCGCCGCGGCGCGAGGATGCTCGGCACCTCGACGACCTCGAGATCGGCCCGGAGCGAGCGGACGAGGAGCTCGGCCGTGGCCAGGAAGCCGTCGTGGCGATGGGCGATCTGCGGCAGGATCTCG
Source organism: Planctomycetota bacterium (assembly GCA_041601735.1). Classification (GTDB taxonomy): domain Bacteria; phylum Planctomycetota; family DRQF01; genus JACKGY01. Next base: position 1,922 of record JBFIHP010000723.1, read on the forward strand.
CGGCGGTAGGCCCGGAAGCCGCAGGTCACGCAGCTGATGCCCCGAAGACGCAGGGGCATGCGCAGGCGATAGGCGAGGTGGGCGAGGCGGCTGATCCAGAGGCGCCGCGGGGCGACGTCGAGGACCTCGCCCTCCCGGTGGAAGGGCGAAGCGGTCACCACGTCGGCGCCGGCATCGATTGCATCCATGAGCTTCAGGACGTCGCCGAGGGGGTAGCTCATGTCGGCGTCGTAGCTGACCACGGCGCGGCCGAGCGCGAAGCGGAAGCCGGTCCTGAGGGCCCCGCCGATGCCCTCGCAGGGGTTCTGACGGAAAACCTTCACCGGGAAGTGGGCGTCCTCGGCCCAGTGGAAGGCGATGTCGAAGGTCCCGTCCGTGGAGCCGTCGTCCACCAGGATGGCCTCGAAGGTCCGATCCGGCGCGAAGCTGTCGTAGGC
>JBFIHP010000724.1:0-2349 GCA_041601735.1 Planctomycetota bacterium
CCCTGCAGGTCGCTGAAGCCCGCGAAGCCGAGCTTCGTGGCGAAGCGAACGATCGTCGGCCGGCTCGTCGCGAAGCGCTGGGCGAGCTCCGAGACCGTCCCAAAGGCCAGCAGGGTCGGATCTTCGAGCAGCTCGGCCGCGATCCGGCGCTCGGTGGGGGTCAGTCGGTCCTGGACCCGGGCGATCAATTCGTTCAGAGGGGTGCTTTTCATTGTTCGCAATGGTACAAGCGGATGTCTCGAATGTCCATCTTGTTACATCCCGTGGGCGATGGACCGAGCCGCCCACCCAGCCCCACCGGCAGAATCCATGAGCAAAGCCTACGTCCCCAGCGCGCGCGAGCAGTCCTTTCTCGACACCGTCGAGGACCGCAAGTACGAGCGCCAGAACCTGAACGGCCTCTCGATCTTCTTCGACGACAAGGCTCCCGATGACGTCAAGGGCTTCTACAGCCCGGAGGAACTCGCGGCGCTGCGCGCGCTTCGCGGCACGCCGCGCGACGTCGAGGCCCGCATGCCGGTCAAGATGACCCGGCACTACTTCGAGCTGGCCTGCAGGTCGAAGGCGATCCAGGAGATCGTGAAGGCGCGGCCGGACGAGACCGACGATCTCGCGGGCTCGGAGGACCCCGGCTACCAGATGGACTACAGCCCGGTCGAGGGCATGCTCCACAAGTACGAGATGGGACTCCTCTACGTCGTCTCGACCTGCTCGGCCCACTGCCGCTTCTGCTACCGCGAGGAGCTGATCTCCCGGAAGGAGGTCGAGCGCCACGACGGCACGGTGGCGAAGAAGGGCATGGCCCAGATCGCCGACGTCGTCGGCTACGTCCGGGAGTTCAACGATGCGGTCGCGAAGAACGGCGGGCGGCACCCCGACTGCGGCCGCGAGAAGCTGCGCGAGGTCCTGCTCTCGGGCGGCGACCCGATGGTGATGCGCAACTCCCAGATCGCGGCCTGGCTCGGCGCGCTCGCCGAGGCCGGCGTCGAGGCGATCCGCATCGGCACCAAGGAGATGGCCTTCTACCCCGATCGCTTCGACGAGACCTTCCTCGCGATGCTCGATGGCTTCCACGAGAGCTGGCCCGACGTCGGCCTGCGCCTCATGGTCCACTTCAACCACCCCGACGAGTTCCTGCTCAAGGACGACCGCGGCGAGTACGTCGCCGACGAGGTGGGCGTCTTCGAGTGGCACCCCGCGACGAAGCGCGCCATGGACGGCGTCCTGAAGCGGGGCTGGATCGCGGTCGAGAATCAGGCCCCGATCATCAAGGGTGTGAACGACGACGCCGAGGCCCTACGGGTCATGCAGCGCGCCTTGAAGCGCGTCGGCGCCCACAACCACTACTTCTTCTGCGGCCGCGACATCGTCGCCTACAAGGCCTTCAACGTGCCGATCGAGACCGCCTGGCTGACCCTCAACGAATCGCAGAAGGGGCTCTCCGGCGTCGAGAACCACGCCCGGCTCTCGATCACCCACTACAAGGGCAAGACCGAGGTCGCCGCGGTGACGAACGAGCCGATCCCGGGGCTTGCGGGCAGCGAGAACGGCGTCGTGATCTTCAAGATCCTCCGGAACTTCCACGACGCGAAGGACCGCGGCAAGGTCTGCATCGTGGGTCGCAGTCCGAAGGCGCTCTGGTTCGACGACTACGAGGACCGCGTGCTCTTCGACGAGGCCGGGCTCTACGACTACAGCCGCGTCGTCGAGGCGGAGAAGAAGCGATGATCGACAAGATCGTGGGCTCCGTCCGCGAGGCCCTGGCCGACGTCTTCGACGGCGCGACGGTCATGATCGGCGGCTTCGGCGAGGCCGGCAGCCCGATCGAGCTGATCCATGCCCTGATCGACCAGGGCGCGACGAATCTCACCGTCGTCAACAACAACACCGGCAGCGGCGAGGTCGGCCTCGCCGCCCTCATCAAGGCCGGGCGCGTCGCCAGGATGATCTGTAGCTACCCGCGCTCGACCAACTCGACCGTCTTCCCCGAGCTCTACCGCAGCGGCAAGATCGCGCTCGAGCTCGTGCCTCAGGGCACGCTGGCCGAACGCATCCGCGCCGGCGGCGCCGGCATCCCGGCCTTCTACACGCCGACCTCGCTCGGCACGCCGCTCGGCGAGGGCAAGGAGGTCCGTGACTTCGACGGCCAGGACTACGTCCTCGAGCGCGGCCTCGTGGCCGACTTCGCGCTCCTGAAGGGCCGCGCCGCCGATCGCTACGGCAACCTGGTCTACAACAAGACCGCGCGCAACTTCACGCCGCTCATGGCGATGGCCGGGGCGACGACCATCGTGCAGGTCGCGTCGGTGGTCGAGCCGGGCGAGCTCGACCCCGAGGTCATCGTCACCC
>JBFIHP010000725.1:0-2343 GCA_041601735.1 Planctomycetota bacterium
GCAGCCTCCGCGGCGACGACGCCCGTCATCGTCAGGACGGCGCCGCTCGTGTCGGTGATCTGGATCTGGCTCGGCACGCAGAGCAGGGTGTCGAGGTCGGGCATGACCGCGCCGACGGTCGCACCGCTGAGGCTGAGCGTCCCTCCGATCAACGCGTCCCAGGTCGGGTTGGTCTTGAGGGCACCGTTCGCGAGCAGGAGTCCGGTGATCGTCGTGGTGCAGGACATGGTGCCGGTCTGCGCATCGAAGACGACCGCGCCGCCCTGTCCCGCCACCTGCAGCCTGGCCAGGGGCGGAGGGCCGAAGTTCTGGCCCGGGTTGGGCTGCCCCGGCGTCTCGGTCCCGTTGGCGCCCTGGAGCCAGTCGGTGCCGCTGTCGCTGTCGTTCTCGTTCTTCCGGAACACGACGTTGTCGAGCGAAGGGTCGTTGGCGAAGCGATCGAAGGGATTGGAGAAGGCGAGCGCGGCCGACCCCGGCGGAGCGAGGTAGGGGGCGGTGCCGAAGACGACGAGATCCTGAGCCTGATTCTGGTCGTCGATGATCGCCACGGCACCCGTGCTCGTCCCGATCCAGCCGTAGCCGAAGTTCGTGTTGAAGACCTGGGTGGTCACGGGGTGCGGATTGGCGAGCGAGGTGATGCTGCCCGAGTTCTCGAGGACGACGATGCACTCGCCCGGCGCGATCGCCGTGCCCGGCGGGAAGGTGAAGGCCGGGTAGACGGTATAGCCGAAGACCGCCTGGACCTGCCAGCCGCCGATGGACCGGCTCGTGCCCGAGACGTTCGCGATCTCGATCCAGTCGGGATTGCCGGTGAAGACCTCGTTCACCACGACGCCCGTCGGGCTCTGCGAATGCAGGGGTGCCGCGAGGAAGACGAAGAGTGAGAACCGGAGGAGCGAGCTCAGTTGCATGATCATGCGCCGACGACTGGAAACGGGCCTCTCGTTTCATCGCCCGCCGCGACCCTCGAACTGAACCCATACCGGCGGTCCCGGACTTGAGTGGGCGCGGCGAGAGACTATGCTCCAGGCATGGGAACCCGGGACGGGAAGCGAGCAATCCGATGACCGAGGCGACCGGCGATGCCTGCCCCTATTGCGGGACCGTCCACCCGGCCGGTATTCGCGAGCGCGGCTACTACCGTTGCCACGGCTGCAACCTCCACATTCACGAGACCTGGCTCGTCGATGAACCGGCGAGCTGGGTGCTCGACTCCGTGCATCGCCTGCTCTGCCCCTGGTGCGGATTCCCCGCCGGGAGCGAGCAGACCCTCGTCGAGGGTCGCGAGGTCCCCTGCGGCGGATGTGCCGGCAGCCTCGCCTCCGACATGCTCGTCACCCAGGCCGATCTCCGGACCGATCGGGACGCCGGACACCGCAGCCGAAACCTCATCCTGGTGGCCGTGAGCGCGCTCTTCCTGCTGATCATCGTCCTGGCGATCCTGACATGAGCCTCCTGCGTCACGAGCTCGTCCGCTTCGCGACGCGGCAGGATCGGCCGCGCTGGCTGAGCAGTCGCTTCGCGCCCCTGCTCCAGGGCTCGGTGCTGGACGTGGGCTGTGATGCCGCCGTACTTCGGGACTTCGTCGGTGCCGATCGCTACGTCGGCATCGATCGCTCGGAGGCGGCCGACGTCCATCACGATCTCCAGCGGGGCGGCCCGTTGCCCTTCGCCGATCGTTCCTTCGAGACCATCGTCTGCACCGATGTGCTCGAGCACCTCGACAACCTGCACGAGGTCTTTGAGGAGCTGGTGCGGGTCGCCGGTCGGCATCTGCTGGTCTCGTTGCCGAACAACTGGAACGCGGCCCGCCTACCGCTTCGCCGCGGCCGCGGTTCGTTCAAGCACTACGGCCTGCCGCTCGATCCACCCGTCGATCGCCACCGCTGGTTCTTCTCGCTGGTCGAGGCCCGGGAGTTCATCGAGGCCCGCGCCGAGCGCCACGGCCTCGCGATCCGGGAGCTGGTCGCGCTCGAGAAGCCGCGCCTGCTCCCCCTCGTTCTCCTCCGTCGCCTGCTCCATCCCGGTGCACGCTACCTGAACCTCTTCAGTCACACCCTGGTCGTGCACTATGAGCGTTCCTGAGCCGGACGACCGGCCCCGCGTGGGCCTCGCGCTCATGCGTTGGTTCCCGTCCGGCGGCAAGCAACGCAGCTATCTGCGCATCGCCCGCGAGCTGGAGCGCCGCGGTCTCGCGCCGGTCTGTTATGTCGCCGAGTGGGACGGTCCCGCGGCGGAAGGTCGATCAAGGTCGTCGCCTTCAGCCACCAATGATGGGCGAGCTGCCCCAGCACGAGCGTTACCGCCGTATGCTGAAGCAGCCGCACTTCAGCTTTCAGGTAC
>JBFIHP010000726.1:0-2342 GCA_041601735.1 Planctomycetota bacterium
GGGTGTTGCTAACGTTGTGACCGGCTTCTTTGGCGGAATGGGCGGTTGTGCCATGATTGGCCAGAGTATGATCAATATCAATTCGGGGGGGCGTGGACGTGCTATCCCGGCGGCCTCGAGCATGCCCTCCTCGCTGGCGTTGCCGTCGAGGCAGACGAAGCCTCTTCCGCGTGCGTCGTCGGCCGCCGCTTCGTCCTGCTCGATGACGACGAAGGGGATCTCCTCGCGGGTGAGGTTCGCCGCGACGCTGCGACCCATCTGACCGTAGCCGCAGATGATGACGTGGTTCTTCATGCGATCGACCATCCGGCGTCTCCTGCGGTTGATCCAGGCCCGTCGTGACTCCTCCGAGAGCAGGAGCCCGTACATCGACGACACACCGTAGGCGACCGAGCCGACGCCGATGACGATGAGCCCGATGCCGAAGAACTTGCCCGCGTAGGTGTGGGGAACGATGTCACCGTAACCGACGGTGGTGAGCGTGATGACGGTGAGATAGAGGGAATCGAGGAACGAGAGCTTCTCGAGGCGATGGAAACCGTAGGTGCCGACCAGGGTGAGCAGCAGCAGGATCCCGGCCACGAGAAAGACTTTTCTCGGAATCACCGCCACTCCTTCGACCCGAATCTCGATCGCTCGTTTCCCGGCAAGCCGAGCCGACCTCGAGCGCTGCAGTGCGAAGGGAGGGATTCGAACCCTCACACCTTTCGGTACAGGAACCTAAATCCTGCGCGTCTGCCAGTTCCGCCACCCTCGCGCGACCCGATCCTATCCCGGCGCTCCGATTCGCTCAACGCGACGCCCGGCCGCGAGCCCCGGTCGTGGGCCTCGAGCGACTTCTACCCGGGGCGGCGCCTTGATATCCTGGCCGCCTTCCGGAGCCGTCGTGAAAGCACTCAGCGAACTCATCCTCGACCACATGATCCCCTGGGAGCGCCTGTCCTGGCCGCTCGATCTGGACGCCTGCTTTCCCCGTCGGGCTCCCCTCGCGGTCGAGATCGGCTTCGGCGACGGGGCCTTCATCCTCGATCAGGCCCGGCGCCGCCCCGACCGGAACCACGTCGCGATCGAGCTGGCCTGGGGCCAGGTCGACCGCCTCCTCGGCAAGCTCGAACGCAGCGGACTCGACAATCTCCGGGTCATGAACGCCGATGCCTCCCTGGTCCTGGAGCGGATGATCCAGAGCGCCGCGGTGAGCGAGTTCTTCATCAATCACCCCGATCCCTGGCCGAAGGAGCGTCATCACGGGCGCCGTCTGATCCAGCCCGCGCTCCTGCGCGAGCTCGCCCGCGGCCTGAAGGCGGGCGGACTGGTCGAGATCGCAACCGACCACGCCGACTACGCCGCCTGGATCGGAGCCCGGCTCGAGCAGCAGCACGAGCTGGTGAGCGACCTCGGCGTCACCGAGGTCGCCGAGCTGCCGGACCGGCTGGTCACGCGCTACCAGATGAAGGCCCGTCAGGTCGGAATCGACAACCACTTCTTCGTCTGGCGCAAGGCCGGACCGGAGGCCCCCCCCATTCCGGAGGAGAGGAACGAAGAGATGCCCAACGTCGCCTTCCGCGGCCGGGTCGCGATGCGCGAGCTTCTGCGCGACTTCCAGCCCCTCGTCGCCCACGAGCGCCACAAGAACGTGGACCTGGTGATCCACCTGATCCGCGCCTTCCGGCAGGCCGACGAGGACCACTGGCTGGTCGAGGCCCTGGTGAAGGAGGGCCGCTTCCACCAGCAGATCGCCCTCAGCGTCGTCGCCCTCGAGGAGGGCCGGCTCACCGTGAAGGCCTCCTCGATCGGCTACCCGCGCCCCACCCAGGGCCTGAAGCGGGCGGTCTGGCACCTGGCGAGACAGATCAAGCTCCGGGCGCCGGGCCTCGAGGTGGACACCTCGACGGTCGGACCCCTCGAGGACTGAGCGGCACGGGGCTGACCGAAATCGCCACGGGGCCGGCCCCGACTGCACCTTTTCGTCAATCCGACCAGGGCCGCGATCCAGGGCCCGAACCACAAAGAACTCTGCCACCTGGACTTGCATCAATCCTCCTTTTGCCCGCGCGCTTGGCCGCCCCTTTGCTCCTCCCCGTCGTTGCAGATCTTGTTCTTTGACTCGTGAATGACGACGACCTCCGCGCCCCGCGGTCGATCCGGCCCTGCCGGGTCCCGATGGCCCGGAGTCGCCGCCCCCGCCGGCCGCCGCTGGAACTGCCCTCATCCGCCCTTCAGCCCACCAGCCATCCCACCCACGAAAAGGTAGCGAGAATCGAATCAGCGCGGCCCCGGACACGAGAATCACCGCCATCTGCGAATGGCGTCCAGGACAAGAGCAGAAGAGAGAGGCCCCGGCA
>JBFIHP010000727.1:0-2321 GCA_041601735.1 Planctomycetota bacterium
CGATTCGTGAGCAGGAGACGGTCCCACTTCCAGACGGCCATTGCAAGAGACCCCTGGGCACGATCTTCTCACGCCCTTCCCGGCGACCTCCAGATCTTCCGAACGAGCCCATGAGCGGGCTGCAGAGTGGGTTCAACCCACGCTCCCGGCCACTCCGCATGGGTCCCCGACCTCCATCAACCCCCGATCGGCAGCGATCGAGAGGCCGGATTCGCTTCGGCCGGCACTCGCCACGCCATGATCATGCCGCCCCGATCAGGCATCAGCCGCTGGAGATCATCGCATCGAGCGGCACGCCAGAGATGGAGACTGGCGCGACGATGGCCGCATGAATCGTGACGGAAACCCGGATGCAGGAAGCTGGATCGCTGCGCCTTCCGCATCGCGCACGATCGAGTGCCCGAAGGCGCGCCCGGGACGTGCCTTGGCGCGAGGCTCGGGAAAGGAAGAAGCCGCTGACTCGCGTCAGCGGCTTCCTTGAGTTTGCACCATCGAAGGTCAAGCTCCCCGAGCGATCCTCTCAGGCCAACTTGCTCTCTGCTTCGGCAACATGCCGCATGTCGCTCCGGCTGAGACTGTACGTGGATGAGAGTTCAGGGATAATCGGCCCCTGTACGACGACCGTATCGAGGAGTGGTTCGCGGCTCCGGGTCGAGTGCGCCATGCATCCGGAGAGCCTTCGTGACGCCGGAAGAGTCCTCGTGATGCAGGGCCCGCACACGAGACCCTCCGGTAGACAGGCGAGGTCCGGAGCTCCGTGGTCTGCCACGCTTGGGCATTCCGTGACGGGGAGTTTCCGAGACCTCGGCACCAGGTCCGTCCCGCACAGATTCAGAGGGTCATGAGCTCATGGGCGCCAGAACGGGAGAATCATGGACATCACAATCATCGGCACGGGCAACATGGGATCGGCCATCGCAATCGGGCTGCTCGACGCCGGGCATCGACTGACGGTGTACAACCGCACGCGCGAGAAGACGGACAGGCTGGCGGCGCGTGGCGCTGTAGTCGCGGAGAGCGCAGCCGCCGCGATCGCTGCATCGGGGCATACCATCGTGGTCTTGCTCGACGAGGCGAGCACCCGCAGCACCCTGCTTGCCGAGGACACGAGATCGAGCCTCGAGGGTCGCGCTCTGATCAGCGCCGCGGCGATGTCTCCCGAAGAGGCGATCGCGCTCGCGAGTGATATTGGTGCAGCGGGTGGCGCCTTCTCGGAGGTTGCCATCGGCACCTATCCCGAGCACGTCGAGGATCGGCAATCGGAATTCGTGCTCGCCTGCACCCCGGAGCACGCAGAGACCTGGCGAAGGGTCTTCTCGGACCTCGGCCCGCGCGTCCACGACGTCGGCGCTGTCGGCAACGCCTCGAAGGCCCAGATGTCGCTGTGGCTGTCATATATGTTCATGACGATCGCGATGACTTATCCTGTGGCCGCCTTCGAGAAGCTCGGGCTGCCGCAGGAGGTCGCCGGCTCGATGCTCTCCGACAACCCGACGCTGGCGATCACCGGCGCCGAGCACCTCGTCCCGGACATGATCCGACGCGAGTACGGCAGCGGCAGCTGGACGATCGACAACATGATCCTATCGATGGATCAGGCCCTGAACTTCGCCGAGCGCCTGGGCTTCGACACCGCCGTGATGCGCGCGATTCGCGACGTCTACGCCAAGGCCTCGTCGATGGGACTGGGCGGACGCGACGTCAGCGCGGTCTACGAGGCCGTGAATCCGAAGCCCTGAGTCAAGGGTCCAACTTCCACACGACGCAGCGAGACAGGAACGGAGGAGCAGACTTGAACACCTACCTGAAGATGTCGTTGATCACGCTCGGCCTCGTTGTCGCGCTCGGCGCCGTCATGATCCCGGCGGCCCGGACCTCGCAGGACGAGCCGGGCTGGAAGCGCGGACGCGGCTGGGGTTGGATCTGGGGCGAGGACGACGAGCTCGGCGCCCTGAATGCCATGAGCGACAAGAGTCGACTCGCGGCCGCGAGCCTCGTGAAGAAGGGCGCGGTCTACGACCTGGGCATCACCTGGTCCCGAAGGAGCTTCGTCTGGGCCGGTCACGCGGCCGGCGAGGTGATCACCTACCGGACGCCGGAAGGCGTCAAGCGCATGAACGACATGGGGCTCGGTGACCCCGAGACGAACAAGGCCGGACTGTCCTGGCACAGCTGTGCCCTCTTCATGAGTGACAACGTCGCGACGCAGATCGACAGCCTCGGCCACGCGGTCTGCGGCGACGACAACCACTGGTACAACGGTCATACGGAAGGCAAGCATGGCGGCGACTTCGGCCTGCGCAAGTGCTCCGCCGACGGCA
>JBFIHP010000728.1:0-2318 GCA_041601735.1 Planctomycetota bacterium
CGCCGCCCAGCGCCGCGATGTGGGCCTCGATACGGCGGAGGATGCGCGGCTGCAGGAGCAGCCGCATGTCGTTGCGCGAGACCATGGCGCTGAGCTCGTCGAGATCGCGTTCGAGTGCCGCGCGATGGTCTCTTCGTTCGGCTTCCAGTCGTCTCGCCTCGCGGCCCTGTTCGACGAAGCCCGCGATGAGGAGCGTGACCAGGACGACGATCGGCAGCGCGGCGATCGCCGCGGCCATCGCCGGATTCCGCTGGCCCCAGCGCAAGAGCCGGAGGCCCGGGCCGGCGGGGCGCGCCTGGATCGGCTCGAAGCGGAGGACCCGGCCGAGGTCGGCGGCGAACTCGCCCGCCGTCTGATAGCGCCGGTCGCGGTCCTTCTCGAGCGCCTTCGCCACCACGACGGCCAGGTCCCGCGAAACCGATCGATTGATCGTCCTGGGGTCGCGCGCCTCCTTGGTGAGGATGGCCTGGTAGATGCCCTCGCGGGTCGGCGCGTCGAAGGGCCGGGTCGCCGTCAGGCACTCGTAGAGACTCACGCCGAGCGAGAAGATGTCGCTGCGCAGATCGAGGCGGATGCGATGGGCCGAGATCTGCTCGGGTGACATGTAGGCGGGGGTGCCGAAGAAGTCGCCGGTCTGGGTCAGCGCGTGGATCTCGGAGTCGAGGTCCTGCGCGAGCCCGAAGTCGAGGAGGACGGGTTGGCCGTCCTTCTTGATCATGATGTTGCTCGGCTTGATGTCGCGATGGATCACGCCGGCCGCGTGGGCGGCGTCGAGGGCCTGTCCAGCCCTGATGAAGGCCTCGACGATCGCCTCGATCCGCCGGCGATCCGGCAGGTCTCCCGCGGGCCGGCCGGAGGACGAGCGGCCGCGCTCCTCGGCCGGGTCCGGAAGATCGTCGCTGAAGTGGAACTCGCTGGCCTCGACCTGCGTGCTCGAGTCGCGGCCGCGCGCCCAGTCGCAGAGATTCAGGCCTTCGATCAGTTCCATCACGATGTAGGGGATGCCGCCCTGGATGCCGGTGTCGTGCACGGTGCAGATGCCGGCGTGGTCGAGTCGCGAGCAGACCTCGGCCTCGCGGCGGAAGCGCCGCAGCCCGGCCTCGCCGCGCTGCGCGGCGCCGAGCAGGAGCTTCAGCGCGACGGGGCGACCGAGCTTCTCGTCCTCGGCGCGGAGGACGACGGCCTGACCGCCATGGCCGATCTCGCCCACGATGCGGTAGTGCGCGACGAGAGCGCCCGGGCTCGTGTCCAGACCGATCGTCGCGCGCGCCGCGCGCTCGCCCGTCTGGTCGCCCAGGCTCATGCGGTCGTGCAGCTCGGCGATCATCTCCTCGTGGCCGGGAAAGAGGCGCAGGTAGTCGTCGAGGCCGCGATCGCCCGAGCCTTCGAGGTCCGCGAGGAAGAGCTCGCGAAAGAGGCCGGCGACGTCGAGTCCCTGATCGCTCAAGATTCCGTTCTCCCCTGGAGGATGTGGTCGCGTAACCGACGGCGACCCCGCACGAGTCTCTGTTTCACCGCTTCACGGCTGAGGCCGAGCTCGGCGGCGATCTCGGCCACGGTCAGGCCGCGGAGGTGAAAGGCCTCCAGCGGAAGACGATCGCTCTCGGGCAGCCGATCGAGCTGCTCCCGGCAGAAGCGCCGCTCGTCCTCACGCGTCACGACGCCGGTTCTTTCGCGCGGCGCCTTTGCCTCGGCCGGCCCCTTCGACGCCCCCTCCACGGGGCCGGGTCGCCGCACCAGATCAGCGAGGCGCCAGCGTGCGATCTGCAGAGCGTAGGCGGCGAACTCGCCTTCGGCCAGATCGGCGGGGAATCGCTCGAGGCGGCGATGAAGGTCGAGGAGGGCGTTCTGGACCAGGTCCTCGACCTCGCTCAGGCGGCGAGCGGCCGGGCCCATGCGGCGCTCGAGGAAGGAACCGATGCGCTGCCGCACCGATTCGAGGAGCCGCGCCCGGGCCGCCTCGTCGCCGGCCCGCGCCGCGCTCCAGTCCCGGTGGAAGTCCGAATCGCCCTCGTCCTGCGTCATGTCGTCCCGATCTCGAGAAAAATCCGCTCCGCGGCGTCACCGCCGCGGCAATACGGTCGCATTATGGGCGAAAGACACCATCATTGACGAGGAGGTAAGCATCATGAACCGTGCCATTCCCTGGATCACCCTCGCCGGCGGTCTGGCGCTGGGCTTCGTCCTCGGACTGAAGCTCGGCCCCGATGCCGAGCGGCCCCTGGAGCCGGCCCGCAACGAGGCCGGTGAGGATCTGGTCAAGCGGTCCGAATTCGAGGCCGAACTCGAGAAGATCAGGGGCGACGAGCTGACCGCCC
>JBFIHP010000729.1:0-2316 GCA_041601735.1 Planctomycetota bacterium
CCGGGAGCTCGGGCTCGCCGATCGCTACGAGGCCGTCCGCAGCGATCGCTTCTCGGCGCTCGAGAGCGGCCCCGAGCGGCAGACCCTCTTCGATCTGATCATCTCGAATCCGCCCTACATCCGACCGGACGAGCGCGCGAGCCTGACGCCCGACGTGCGCGACCACGAACCGGAGGCCGCGCTCTTCCATCCCGGCGACGGTCTCGATTTCCATCGCCTGGTCCTGACCGAGGGTCGGCGGTGGTTGGCGTCCGGGGGGTTCTTCGTCCTCGAGTTGCCCGGAGAAGGGGGAGCGGAGCTCCGGGCCTTCGCGGCCTCGAAACTCCCCGGCTTCGTGTCGGCCGTCAGACCGGACTACGGAGGGCGGGATCGGGTGTTCATCGCGCGGGGCGAGGGCTGGAACGAGGGATTGCTCCGTCACCTCGGGGCGAATTCGTCGTCTATCTGAGTGGGGACCCGATCAGCACTCGGCCGTGACGTCCGTCACCGCGGCGAGGAAGATGTCGAGCTGATCGCGGCTGGACTCGGTCAGCTCCTGGAACCAGAGACCGACGTCGTAGCGGCCGTCCTCCCTCGGGGTGCAGCGGATGACGACGGCGACGCCCTCGAGCTCGACGAGCGGGAGGTCCGGGTAGGCGATGCGAGCCTCGATCCCGAGCATCTCCATCTCGCCGAGGGACTCGGCGAGGATCACGGCGGCTCCGTTCCTGGAGATGTCCTTCAGCTGGCAGGCCAGGCCCCCTTCGGATCGGCCGAGTTCGACCGGTGCCTCGATCCGCACTCGGGGATGACGGCGGCGTTCTGTCTGATTGGGCTTGACCATGGACTGGGCCTCTCGAAGATGAGCGACGCGGGCGGATGTCCCCGAGACGCGATAGAACACGGAACCCGCGACCTGTTCCCTGATCGGCCGGAGCGCCGTCGAAGTTGAATGGAACAGGGGCGCGCACCTGGAGCCGCGATCGGCCGCCCGGGCCCTTCGCATCGATTGCTGGAAACGAGAACATGGCCAACCTCAACAAAGTCCTCCTCATGGGTAACCTCACGCGGGATCCCGAGTTGCGTTACCTCCCGAGCGGCCAGCCGGTCTGCAAGCTGGGCCTCGCGGTGAACCGCAAGTGGCGCGACAACCAGAGCGGCGAGATGAAGGAGCAGACCTGCTTCGTCGATGCCTCCGCCTTCGGTCGCCAGGGCGAGACCATCGCCAAGTACATGACCAAGGGGCGTCCGATCTTCATCGAGGGTCGGCTCGACTTCCGTAGCTGGGAGGGCCAGGACGGCCAGAAGCGCAGCAAGCTCGAGGTCGTGGTGGAGAACTTCCAGTTCATCGGCGGTCGCCAGGATGCCGGCGAGGGCATGTCGGCCTCGGCCGGCCAGGGCGGCGGCGGAAGTCACGGCGGCGGAGGATCTTACGGCGGCAACCGTGGCGCGCCTCGGCCGGGGAATGCCGCACCGGCGGCCAGCGGCGGTTTCGATCAGGGCGGCATGGACGACGACGACATCCCGTTCTGAGAAGGGCGCCGCGGCGCCGCTTCGGACCGGAATCGAGCGACCCGGGGCCTCAGGGCACCGGGTCGAGGCCGCTGCCACCGAACGGGTGGCACCGCAGCAGCCGCCGCAGGGAAAGCCAGCCTCCGCGCCGGACGCCGTGCCGATCCAACGCCTCGATGGCGTAACTGGAGCACGTGGGGGCAAACCGACACGGAGATGGGAACGGCGAGGCCGCGACCTGATAACCGCGGACCAGCATGATCAGCAGGCGTCGGGGCCACCGCATCAGGACGCGAGCGCTCCGCGCCAGCGGGCGATGTCCTGCGCCAGCTCGACCGGGGACGCCAGGTAGGCCGGTGGTCGGGCGCGGATCAGGATGTCCATGGAGACCATGGACGGCAGCAGCTGCCGCCGGGCCTGCTCGCGGATCCGCCGTCGCAGCCGGTTCCGGGCGACGGCCGTGTGGCCGAACCGTGGGGTGATGACGCCCAGGCGCGGATGCTGCTGACCGTTGGAGCACCAGATGATCTCGAGCCGGGGGGTGCGCCGGCGGGTACCGCCTGCCAGAACCGCCTGGATCTCCGAGGCGCGCGTGAGTCGGCGGCGCCGCGGGAGGTCCTCGGCCGTCAGGCCGCCCCGTGCTTGGAGGGTAGCTGCACGCTGAGCCGTCGCCGGCCCTTCTTCCGCCGCCGGTTCAGGACTTCTCGCCCCCAGCGCGTCTTCATCCGCGCTCGGAAGCCGTGCTTTCGAATGCGCCGCTTATTTCGCGGCCGGTAGGTCGGTTGCATCGGTCGTCCTCAAATGAGCCGTAAAACGTACCCGGAC
>JBFIHP010000730.1:0-2313 GCA_041601735.1 Planctomycetota bacterium
AGCTGCGCGAGGCCGCCGAGCAGGCCCAGGCGCCCGGCGGCCAGGGGACCCGGCCGGGCGAGGACCCGCGCGAGAACCTGCGGCGCATGGAGACCGCCCTCGGACACGTCAACGAAGCCGCCGGCCACATGGAGCTGGCCGAGGCCGAACTCCTGCAGGCCGAGCTCCAGAACGGGCTCACGGAGGAGCGCCAGGCCCTCGAGGAGCTGGTGAAGGCCCGCGCCGCGCTCCAGCCGCCGCCGCAGGGCGGCAACCAGCAGAGCGACCAGCAGGACAAGAACCAGGACAACCAGGACCAGCAGGAGAACCAGGACTCCGAGCAGGGCGAGGGCGAGCCCAAGGACGGCGATCAGCAGCAGGAGCCGCGGGATCCCGGCGACGAGAAGCAGGATGCCGGCAAGGATCAGCAGGAGGGCAATCAGGCCCAGGAGATGTCCGAGGAGCAGGCGCAGAAGACCCTCGACCGGGTCCGCCAGCGCGAGCTCGACCGGCGTCGTGAGGAGCTCGAGGAGCAGAAGCGGAAGGCCCGGGGCGGTCGGCGCAAGGTGGAGAAGGACTGGTGATGCGCGCGTTCTCGGTCACCATCCTCCTCGGTCTCGCCCTCGTCGGCGACCTGCGGGCGCAGGAGGCGAGCTTCCGCGCCGGCTTCGTCGATGACTTCGCCGTGCTGGGCGAGGCGGCCGACTTCGTCCTCTTGATCTCGCTCGATCGTTCGATCGAGGCGGCGGGCGATCCGGCGTTCAGTCGGCCCGACCTGCCCGCGATCGCAGGCCTCGTCGGCGAGTACGTCGGCGGCAACTTCCAGCAGACCGGGCAGAAGCTGCAGATCATCAACGGTCGCCGCCGCGGCACCACGACCTGGACCGGTCGCTATCTCTGGAAGTTCCGGGCGGAGGAGGAGGGCAGCTACCGGATGCCGGCCTTCGAGGTCGAACTCGACGGCCGGAAGATCCGGGTCGTGCCGGAGAAGGCCCTCCTGCGCGTCGGGCGCGAGGCGCCGGGCAATCGCTGGGTCGGTGTCGCGGTCGCGGTCGATCGCCTCGACCCCTACGTCAATCAGCCCGTTCGGCTGCGCTGGGTGCTCAGCTCCGAGCGGATCATCGTGCAGACCAACGAGTCGATCCCGGAGCTCGACATCGCCTGGGCCGGGTCGCCGCCGGGCTTCCTCGCGAAGCCCGCCGTCACCGCCGGCCGCCGCGATCGGAACGCGCTGACCGTCACCCTGGGCCAGGAGCGCCTGCGCCTGCCGGTCGAGGTGAAGGACGACCGCAATCCTCCGGTCATCGAGATGACGCTCGACAAGACCCTCATTCCGCTCGCGGCCGGGACGATCGACCTGGGCGGTACCCGGGCCTCGCTCGAGGTGGCGCAGTCGAGCCGCTCGGTCGCCTTCGGCGGCACCGAATACCAGGGCCGGACCAAGGCCTTCGTCAGGACCGAGCCGATCGTCCTCGAGGTGCGCGACGCGCCGCTCGCCGGACGACCCGAGAGCTACCGCGGCGCCATCGGCGACTTCGACGTCCGGGTCTCCTACGGGGACGGCAAGATCCGCGCCGGCGACGGCGTCACCCTCAACATCCGTCTCGAAGGGTCGGAGGTCGTGGACCTCATCGAGGCTCCCGACATCGCGGCCGATTTTACCGACTGTCGCGCGCTCTTCTCCGGCAAGGAGAGCGCCGGCGAGGGCGCCGATCGCAGGGTCACCTTCAGCTGGCTCATCAAGCCCCTCGATCACCGCATGACCGAGCTGCCGGACTTCAGCTACTCCTGGTTCCGCCCGGAGTCGGAGACCTTCGCGACCGCGAACACGGGCGTTCTGCCGCTCGAGATCACGGGCGAACTCGAGGAGGGCGAGGTCTTCGGCGGTTCCGAACGCGCCGAGCGCCGCGCGATCGCGGTGCTGGGCGAGGGCCTCCGGCCTCTCGTCGCCGAGCCGGGTCGCATGAGGCCGCTCCGTCGCACCATCGCGACGGGCTGGTTCTTCCTCGTGTTGATCGGTCCCTTGCTGAGCCTCGCGGCCACGGCCATCCTCCTGCGCCGGCGCCGGGAACTGTCGGGCGACGTCGCCCTCCAGCGGCGCAGGAAGGCCTCGAAGGAGGCCCAGGCGAGGCTCAATGAGGCCCGGGCCCTGCTGGGCCAGAAGGGCTTCCACGGCAAGCTCTCCCGCTGCCTCTCCGGCTTCGTCGCCGACAAGCTCGGCCTGCCGCCGGCCTCGGTCTCGGCCGCGAACCTGCGCGACCTCCTCGCCCGGGCGGAGGCGCCGCGCGCGCTCGCCGACGAGACCGCGGATCTCCTCGACGAGCTCGATCACGC
>JBFIHP010000731.1:0-2310 GCA_041601735.1 Planctomycetota bacterium
CCCCTCGGAAGCAAGAGACCGAAACTAGTGTTCGTTGCGGCGAGGGGGGACGGATCACGCATTAGGGAGGAGGAGGCATCAGACCCCCTAATCCCACAGCTCCTGCATCGGCCGGCGCATCACCAGCTCACCCTCCATCAGACGCCGGTCATAGTTGATGAAGCCGTTGACCAGATAGACCTCCTCCGGTGAGCAGTCGTAGATGAGCTTGAACTCCTGATCTCGCTTCCGATGATCCACGGTAATAATCAGCGCAACGAGTCCGTTGTCCGCCGACCCGACGAAGATGTCCACCGGTTGCCCGTCGCCGGCGGTCGTCTCCGGAATGAACCCGTAGTCGATGGGGTAGATGATCGACGGATGGTCTGGATGTGCGGATCCGCGAGGGCGGTCAATCTCAATACCGCGCTCCCTGACGACCTCCTCCCATCGCTCCCAGTCGAAATGCTCTGCGGAAAGATCGCGAAGGGCGGTGAGGGAGCTCATCACGCTACGCGTCTTTCGGCGGGACTACGCGAATGTGCAAATCTTCGAGTTGATGGTCATCCACCACATCAGGCGAGTCGACCATCAGTTCCTGTGCACGTTGGGTCTTAGGGAACGCGATGACCTCGCGCAGCGACTGTGCGGCGGCAAGCAGCATGATGAGCCGGTCGAAACCGAAAGCGATTCCACCATGTGGCGGGGCTCCGTACTTGAAAGCGTCCAGCAGAAAGCCAAAGCGTTGCTGAGCCTCCTCTTCGTCGATGCCAAGCAACTTGAACAGCTTGCGCTGGACCTCGCCCTCGTGGATTCGTATTGATCCGCCCCCGATCTCGGTACCGCCTTCGAGCGTCTGTTCGAACTCCTGCCCGATCTGCGCCCGCGGCTGATCGATGCCGCCGGACGCATCCATCCCTATCTGATCCTCCTGCGCGGCACCGAGGAGGTCGATCGGGGCGCCTGGGCCGGCACGCGGCTGGTGGACGGCGACGAGATCGACATCGTCCCGGCCGTGGAGGGCGGCTCCGGCGACGTCCGCATGCGCGGCTTCCGCGAGCGGACGCCCTTCGAACGGGCGCGCGAGCTCGCGACCGGGTCTGCCGCCGCCGAGGTCCGGTCGGAGGGGGTCTTCGTCGGGCGTTCGGCCGGCCGCATCCTCGCCGCCGACGTCGCGAGCGAGGTCGACGTGCCGCCCTTCGATCGCTCGGCGATGGACGGCTACGCCATCCGCGCCGAATCGAGCTTCGGGGCGGACCCCCTCGATCCGCCGAGCCTGCTCCTCGTCGCCGAATCGATGCCCGGCGCGCCCGCCGCGGTCGCGATCGGCCCGGGCGAGGCCTGCCGGATCATGACCGGCGCGCCGATGCCGGCCGGTGCCGATGCCGTCCTGATGGCGGAAGACGCCGAGGAACGCGGCGATCGCGTGCTGCTGAAGGCCGCGGTCACGCCCGGCAAGAACGTCGGCCGCATCGGCGAGGACATCGCGCGCGGCGTCACGGTGCTGCGCGCGGGGAGGCGACTCAGGCCCCAGGATGCGGGACTCCTCGCCAGCATCGGTCAGGACCCCGTGCCCGTCCGTCGCCGTCCGCGCGTTCGCATCCTGGTGACCGGCAACGAGCTCCTCCCGCCCGGCGAGAAGCCGCGCGCCGGTATGATCGTCGACAGCAACTCGCCGATGCTCGAGGCCCTCGTCGCCCGCGACGGCGGCGAGCTGATCGAGACCCTGCGGCTCGCCGACGACCGGGAGGCCATCGCGGCCGCGATGCGAGCCGACGACGTCGATGTCCTGCTCTGCGCGGGCGGCTCCTCGGTGGGGCGCGAGGACCATCTGCCGCTGCTCCTCGCCGAGCTCGGCGAGCTCGTCTTCCACGGCGTGGCGATGCGGCCGGCCGCGCCCGCAGGATTCGGGCGCATCGACGATCGCCGCGTCTTCCTCCTGCCTGGCAATCCCGTGTCCTGCCTCTGCGCCTACGACTTCTTTGCCGGGCCGCTCATCCGCGCCCTGCAGGGCATGGAGGCCCGGCCGCCCTACCGCGCGCGGACCTTCCGGCTCGCCCGTCGCGTCGCCTCCATGCTCGGCCGCTTCGACTACGTGCGCGTCGAGACGGGCGGGAGCACGGGCGAGGTCCTGCCGATCGCGGCCTCGGGCGCCTCCCTGCTCTCGACCACGACCCGGGCGCTCGGCTACCTCGTCGTGCCCGAGGACTCGGAGGGACTGGCCGAGGGCGCCGAGGTCGAGGTCTTCCTCTACGACGACGGCGAGACGGCGCGATGAAACAGCGACAGTTCCTCGATGTGGTGGACGACGCGCGGGCCCGCGAGCTGCTC
>JBFIHP010000732.1:0-2309 GCA_041601735.1 Planctomycetota bacterium
CCGCGACTGCTTCTTCTTCAGCGTCGATACCCACGACGAGCTCGACATCAAGGAGACCACGCCCGACTACCAGGAGTGGCTCGCGATCCGGACCTACAACGCCGACGTGAAGTCCCGGGTCGAGGAGCTCTGGCGCGGGAGCGAGATCCCGACCCTCGCCGACGTGCTCGCGAGGGTCGATCAGGACGTGGTGCCCGAAGAGCAGATCTGTCGCTACGGGACACCGCCACTGGTCTACGTCGTCGATGACGAGCCCGCCATCGCGGAGGGTGTGCGGCGCACCCTCGAGAAGCGTCGCTACGAGGTCAAGGTCTTCCCCTCGGCCGAGATGGCGCTAGCCGCCATCAAGGGCGAGAAGCCCGACCTCATCATCTCCGACCTCGAGATGGGCAACGGCCTCACCGGCCTCCAGTTCTGCGAGCAGCTCCGGTCGAAGCCCGCCCAGGCCGGGATCCCCTTCATCCTCGCCACCGCCGCCGGCATCGATCTCAGCCGCTTCAACCTGATCGACGGCTTCATCGTGAAGCCCTACGAGGTCGAGGTCCTCTGTGCCTTCGTGGCCAAGCACCTGAAGCCGGCCCGGGCCTGAGCGGATCGGGGCGCTTGATCGGCCGCAGTCGCTTCCTCCCTTCCTGTTGCGCCCCTCCGGCAGTCGTTAAACTGCGGCTTCCAGCTCCCGACCAGAGACGCCCGAGGCCATGATCGACAATCTCATCCGCAGCATCGTCAAGGTTTTCGGCTCGCACAACGAGCGTCAGATCAAGGCCCTGCGCGCCGAGGTCCAGCGGATCAACGAACTCGAGCCCGCCATGGAGGCCCTGAGCGACGCCGAGCTCCGCGCCAAGACGGACGAGTTCCGCGAGCGTCTGAAGAAGGGCGAGACCCTCGACGACATCGCCAGCGAGGCCTTCGCCGTCGTGCGCGAGGCCAGCAAGCGGACGCCGCCGCCCGGCGAGACCAAGGGACTGCGCCAGTACGACGTCCAGTTCGTCGGCGGCCTCGTGCTGCATCGCGCGGGCATCGCCGAGATGGCGACGGGCGAGGGCAAGACCCTGGTGGCCACGGGCCCTGCCTACCTGAACGCCCTCGAGGGCAAGGGCGTCCACGTCATCACGGTCAACGACTACCTCGCCCAGCGCGACCGCGACTGGATGGGGCCGATCTACGAACGGCTCGGCCTGACCGTCGGCGCGATCCAGAGCGAGATGGGCAACGTCGAGCGTCGCGCCCAGTACGACTGCGACATCACCTACGGCACGAACAACGAGTTCGGCTTCGACTACCTGCGCGACAACATGAAGTCGGACGTCCGCCAGCAGGTGCAGCGGAGCCGCAACTTCGCGATCCTCGACGAGGTGGACAACATCCTCATCGACGAGGCGCGGACCCCGCTGATCATCTCGGGTCCGGGCGAGGGCGACACGCGCAAGTACTTCGAGGCCGATCGCATCGCCCGGAAGCTGCAGAAGGACCGCGACTTCGAGATCAAGGAGAAGGAATCGCAGGCGCTGCTGTCGGAGGAGGGCATCGAGAACGCCCAGGGCCTCGCCGGCGTCGACTCCTTCTACACCGGCCGGCACATGGAATGGCCGCACCTCCTCGAGCAGGCCCTGCGGGCGCATTACCTCTTCCACAAGGACAAGGACTACATCGTCACCAAGGGCGAGGAGGGCAAGACCGAGATCGTCATCATCGACGAGTTCACCGGTCGCGCCATGCCCGGCCGGCGCTGGAGCGACGGACTTCACCAGGCGGTCGAGGCCAAGGAGGGCATCTCGATCCGCGCCGAGTCGCAGACCCTGGCGACGATCACCTTCCAGAACTTCTTCAAGCTCTACGACAAGATCTCGGGCATGACGGGAACCGCCATGACCGAGGCCGGGGAGTTCCTGAAGATCTACGGCCTGAACGTCGTCTCGATCCCCACCAACCGGCCGATCCAGCGCGCCGATCTCGACGACAAGATCTACGCCGACCAGAAGGACAAGTACCGGGCGGTCGTCGAGGAGATCCGCGAGATCCACGACCAGGGGCGTCCGATCCTCGTCGGCACCACCTCGATCGAGAACTCCGAAAAGATCGCCGTGATGCTCGATCGCTCGGGAATCCCGCACAGCGTCCTCAACGCCAAGCACCACGAGCGTGAGGCCGAGATCATCATGAACGCCGGTCAGGAGGGCGCGGTCACCATCGCGACCAACATGGCCGGCCGCGGCACCGACATCAAGCTCGGCCCCGGCGTGCGCGAGCGCGGCGGCCTGCACGTGCTCGGCACCGAGCGCCACGAGGCGCGCCGGATCGACAACCAG
>JBFIHP010000733.1:0-2290 GCA_041601735.1 Planctomycetota bacterium
ACTACCTCGAGCTCCCCATCCAGACCCTCAAGGTGGGCAGTCTCGGCACCCACAAGGTCCTGGGACTCGCCAAGGCCAAGAAGGCCCGCTTCCTGCTGGCCTCCACCTCGGAGGTCTACGGCGATCCCCTCGAGCATCCCCAGAAGGAGAGCTACTGGGGCAACGTGAACCCGGTGGGGCCGCGCGGCGTCTACGACGAGGCCAAGCGCTTCGCCGAGGCCATGACCATGGCCTATCACCGCTTCCACGGGGTCGAGACCCGCATCGTCCGCATCTTCAACACCTACGGCCCGAGGATGCGCCTCAACGACGGTCGCGCCCTCCCGGCCTTCGCCTCGCAGGCCCTCCGCGGCGAGGACATCACGGTCTTCGGCGACGGCAGCCAGACCCGCAGCTTCTGTTACGTCAGCGATCTAATCGAGGGGATCTTCCGCCTCCTGAAGAGCGACGAGGTCGAGCCCACGAACATCGGCAACCCGCGCGAGATCTCGATCCTCGACTTCGCGCGCAAGGTCGTCGAGATCACCGGGTCGAAGAGCCGCATCGTCAATCGCGAGCTGCCGGAAGACGATCCGAAGATCCGCCAGCCCGACATCGGCAAGGCGAAGAAGGTGCTCGACTGGCAGCCCCAGGTGAAGCTCGAGGACGGCCTCGCCACGACCCTGGATTACTTTCGCGATCACATCGACCGGATCTCCGGTCGGAGCTCGGGGGGAGAGTGAACCTTGTGCGGAATCGTCGGATGCGTGACCACTGAGCGCAACGCTCCGAAGCTGCTCGTCGCGGGCCTGAAGCGGCTCGAGTATCGCGGCTACGACAGCGCCGGTCTCGCCGTCGTCAAGGACGGCGAGATCACGACCCTCCGCGAGGTGGGCAAGCTCGTCAATCTCGAGACCACGCTCGAATCCTCGGGACTCGGCGGGACGATCGGCCTCGGTCACACCCGCTGGGCCACCCACGGCCGCCCGACCCAGGTGAACGCGCACCCGCATCGCGACGGAAGCGGCAAGATCGTCGTCGTCCACAACGGCATCATCGAGAACTTCCGCGAGCTGCGAGGCGAGCTGCAGCAGAAGGGGCACGTCTTCGCCTCGGAGACGGACAGCGAGGTCATCGCCCATCTCGTCCAGTCCTGTTTCGCCGGCGATCTGGTCAAGGCCGTGACGGCCGCGACGGCGCGGCTCGACGGCGCCTATGCCATCGGCGTCATGCACGCGGATCATCCCGACCTCCTGGTCGGCGCCCGGAAGGACGGGCCGCTCGTCATCGGCCTGGGAGACGGCGAGAACTTCCTGGCCTCGGACGTGACGGCCGCGCTCGAATACACCAATCGCTTCGTCTATCTCGACGACGGACAGGTGGCCGAGATCCGGCGCGACAGCGTCCGGGTCTTCGATTCCGCGGGCACCGAGGTCGAATACGTACCGACCAACATCACCTGGTCGCTCTCGCAGGCCGAGCGCGGCGGTTATCCGCACTTCATGCTCAAGGAGATCCACGAGCAGCCGACCGTCATCTCCGACACGCTGCTCGGTCGCCTGGACGAGACCCGGGGCGAGATCGTCCTCGACAGCCTCGGCATCGACGACGAGGCGGCCCGCGCGATCAGCCGCGTCCACATCATCGCCTGCGGCACCTCCTGGCACGCGGGTCACGTGGCCAAGTTCTTCATCGAGAAGCTGGCCCGCATTCCCGTCGAGGTCGACTACGCCTCCGAATATCGTTACCGCGAGCCGATCATCGACCCGAATGGTCTCGTCGTCGCCATCAGCCAGTCCGGAGAGACCGCCGACACCATCGCGGCCATGCGCATGGCGAGCCAGGTCGGCGTTCGCGTCGTCGGCGTCTGCAACGTCATCGGCTCGACGATCAGCCGCGAGGCCGACGGCACCATCATGACCCATGCCGGTCCCGAGATCGGAGTGGCCTCGACCAAGGCCTTCGTCAGCCAGCTGGTCGCGCTGCTGCTTCTCGCGCTGCGCCTCGGCCGGGCTCGCGGCGAGCTCGGCGCCGAGACGGTGCGTGAGTACTGCGCCGAGCTTCGCCAGCTCCCCCATGCGGTCGAGACCGTGCTGAAGACCGAGGGTCGCGTCCACGAGATCGCCGTCCGCTTCGCCTCGGCCCAGGACTTCCTCTTCATCGGCCGCGGCATGAACTACCCGATCGCGCTCGAGGGAGCGCTGAAGCTGAAGGAGATCTCCTACATCCACGCCGAGGGCTATCCCTCCGGCGAGATGAAGCACGGGCCCATCGCTCTCATCGACGAGCGCATGCCGGTGGTCGCGATCTG
>JBFIHP010000734.1:0-2282 GCA_041601735.1 Planctomycetota bacterium
TGATCCGCCGCTTCAACGAGGGGGCGCTCGTGTTCGCCTACATGGGCCACGGCTACGCCGAGGGCTTCGATCAGCTCAGGGTCGGCGAACGACGCTACCCGATCTTCTCGCGCCGCGACCTCGACGCGGTCGATGCCGGATCGCGCTCGCCCCTGGCCGTGATCGTCGCCTGCAGTACCGCGGAGTTCGATCGTCCGGTGGAGGACTCGATCGCCGAGGGCATGATGCGCGGCACCGGCGGCCCGCTGGGCCTCATCGGCGGGACTCGGATCACCCATCCCTTCCCCAATTCCCTGCTCTCGAAGGAACTCCTCGGCCTCATCTTCGCCCCCGAGGCCCCGACGATCGGCGAGGCCCTGACCCGGGCCCAGGCCGCGATGATCGCGGACTGGAAGAAGGACCCGGTCGCAGCGCTGGCCAAGCCCCTGGTGGGCGGTCTCGACATCGATCGCCTGATGCGCGACCACGCGCACCTCTACGTGCTCTTCGGCGACCCGGCCGCGCGCCTCACCCGCCCGCGGGAAGCCATCGAGATCGAGGCCCCCGCGCGTCTCCAACCGGGATCGACCGTCGTGGTGACCGGCACCGCTCCGGGCACGAAGGCGACCAGGCTCGTCCTGACGCTCGAGTTGCGGCGCGATCGGATCGCGCGACCGCTCGAGCGCGTCGATGCGGCGGACGAGCGGAACGCGGCCCTGATCAAGGCGAACTACGAACTCGCCAACGAGAAGGTCCTCCTGGTCAACGAGATCGGAGACTTCGATTCGCGATTCAGCACGAGCTTCGAGCTGCCGAAGGACCTCCCCGCCGGCCCGGCCGTCCTGAAGGCCGTCTGCGAGACACCCGCCGGTCTGGTGATCGGCGCGCTCCCGGTCGTGATCGAGCAGCCCGCCGCCGAGAAAGCCCATGAGTCGAACGAGGACGACTGATCGGCTTCGCGCGGTCGCGAAGGCGCGCCGCCGGCCGGACCTGACGCGGAGGTAGACCCTTGGCACGCTCGGCCCCCAAGAAGCTCCTGCTCGGCCTGACGGTCGCGCTGATCCTCCTGTTCCTGATCGAGGGTCTCGCGAGCTTCGTGGGGGCCTTACGCGCCGCGTCGCGCGTGCAGGGTCTGCGTGAGGAAGGCCACTGCGAGTACGATGCCGAGCTCGGCTGGCGCCACGTCAAGGGCTTCCGCAAGGCCGACTTCTACGCGCCCGGCACGACCATGACGATCAACTCGCAGGGCTTCCGCTCGGCCGGCGGCGACTTCCAAAAGGAGGTCCCGACCGGTCGTTACCGCGTCGTCTTCCTCGGCGACTCGTTCACGATGGGTTTCGGCGTCGATGACGAGAAGACCTTCGCCGCGAGAGTCGAGGCGCGCTGCGCCGAGGTCGAGGCGATCAACATGGGGAACGGCGGCTACGGCATCGGTCAGGCCTACCTCTGGTACCGCCGGGACGGCGATGCCTTCGAGACCGACCTCCTCGTCTTCTCGGTCATCGACGATGACTTCCGGAGGCTCATGCTGGAGTCCTTCTCGGGCTACCCCAAGCCGCGGCTCAGGCTCGCGAAGGATGAGCTGGTCGTGGACAACGTCCCGGTCCCCTCCGGCTGGTCCAGCCGCACCGCCAAGCTCCGGGCCCAGGTCTTCCTGAGATCGCTCTCCCTCGGGCGGGCCATGACCCGCCTGATCGGAGCCTCGGCTCCGAAGCCGCCCGAGATCGCGGACTTCGATCCGGTCGCGAGGAGGGTCTTCCGCGAGCTGAAGGAGCTCTGCGCTTCCCGCGGCCGGGGCTTCGCCCTCGTCTACCTTCCGACCGCGCCCCGCGGTTCGACCGAGACACCGATCGCCGTCTGGATGCGGCGCATGGCGGCGGAGGAGTCGATTCCCCTCGTCGATCTGAGCCGCAGCTTCGCGGCGCTCGAAGCCGAGCGACGGGCGTCCTTCTATCGACCGGATACCCACTTCACGACCGCCGGCAACGACTTCGTGGCGGAACGACTGCTGGACGGTCTGCGCGCCCTCTTCCCCGCCTTCCCTCGCGACTGACGGGACGGCTTTGCGAGCTCCCCGAAGCGACCGGGTTGGTTACGGCCCGGGCACCGGGGTCGGCGAAGACTCCAGATGTCGCACCCGACGAGCGGTTTCATCCCACCGCTGACGAGAGGAGCTCCGGCCCGACAGGCCGGCATCCTGATCCCCGGGGACGGAGCGTACCGTACCAGGAGCGCCGGCCCTTCAGGCCGGCAACCTAAGCCCCGGGGGCGAAGCGTGCCGCACCAGGAGCGCCGGCCCGACA
>JBFIHP010000735.1:0-2279 GCA_041601735.1 Planctomycetota bacterium
CGTCGGCCTGGGGCTCGCCCTCCCAGGTCCAGTTGTCGCCGAAGACGCAGGGGCCGCACTTGTTGAAGTCGATCTCGTCGCAGAGGGAGCGGTCGGTGTAGCACATGCGCTGCCCCATGGGACACATGAGCCAGAAGTCGTGGAGCGTGAAGACGCAGGCGATCTTCCGCTTCTTGACCTCCTGCACGCAGGTGTGGGACAGGCCGAGCATGTGCTCGAAGTGCACGACGTCGGGCTGGATCTCGTCGAGGTAATCGGTGAAGGCCTTCTCGGCGCGCGCGTCGGTGTAGGAACTCTCGAAGGGCGCCCAGGAGAGCTCCGGCCGGGAGATGAGCCGGACGTGATAGCCGTGGCGGTCCTCGTCGATGATCTTGTAGGCGGGGACGTTCTTGTCTTCGAGCCGCGAGAACACGAAGAGCTCATGCCGTTCGGACAGCGCCTTCACGATGTTGTAGGTGTAGATCGCCGTGCCGGCGAACTCGTAGGGAGGAAACTCGTGAGTGACGTGCAGGATTCGCATGGCTGTTCGATCGTCCGGGCGGTTTTCAGGATGCCTCGATAACAGGTTCCAGAGTCGATTTCGACCATCCGGTGCGGCCAGGAGCGTGGATAATGATGCAGGCCGCAGGTCGGCCGCAAGCCTGGACGGCCCGGTGAGGGCTGCTTAGCATGAACGGCCGGCGGCCACCGGGGTCGCCGGGAAGGCGGCGGACGGCCGCGGCCGGCGCAGCCGGGTCGCGAGCGACGCCGCGCCGCCCGAGAGTTCGACGACCGGGTGCCCGGGCCCGCGCATCCCCGTTCGTGCTCGGACGACACCCCGATCAGGCGGCGGTGAGAGCCATGAGAATCCTCTTCGTCCTCCACACCTTTCCCCCGGAGAGCTGGGGCGGAACCGAGCTGCACGTGAACGCGATCGCGCGGGTCCTGGCCCGTGACCACGATCTGCGCATCTTCTGCCGCGGCGGTGACCGCTCCCTCCCCCAGGGCGAGATCACGACCACGGACCAGGGCGGGCTCGAGGTCGTCCGCTTCAACAACCTCTACGAGGACTACGCGGGCTTCGAGTCCACCTACCTGCACGAGGGCACCCACGAGGCCTTCCTCGCCCAGATCGAGGACTTCCAGCCCGACGTCGTCCATATCCATCACCTGACCGGCCTGTCCACGACGATCGTGGAGGCCGCCAAGATCCGGTCGCTCCCGGTCGTCTTCTCGCTCCACGATTTCTGGACGATCTGCCCGCGCGGCCAGCGCCTCCACCCCGTGGAGGGGATCTGCGAGGTCGTGGACCGCGACCGCTGCCAGAACTGCCTGCATCACCTCTGGCCGAACTGGCTGGAGGAGCGACCGGAGGGCGGCGGCCACGAGGAGAGACTCGACCGCTGGGATGCCCACACGCGCGAGATCTTCCGGCTCTGCGACCTGATCCTCACCCCCTCGCGCTTCCATCGCGAGCGCATGATCGAGGACGGCGGGATCTCGCCCCGCAAGATCAGGGCCCTCCCGCACGGCCTCGACCACGAGCTCTTCGCGTCTCGCGGTCCCCGCCGGGGCCGGGTGCGGACGATCGGCTACATCGGCGCGGTGATCCCCACCAAGGGGGTGCACGTCCTCGTGGAGGCCTTCTCGCTCCTGGACGCGCCGGACCTCGAACTCGAGATCTGGGGCGACGCCCCGGTCTGGCACGAGGAGAAGGACTACCTCGGCGAGCTGCGCGGCCTCGCCGGCCCGCGCGTCCGCTTTCTCGGGCACTACGATCACGGGGATCTGCCCGGCATCCTCGATCAGATCGACATTCTCGTGGTGCCCTCCTTGTGGTGGGAGACCTTCTCGCTCACCATTCGCGAGGCCATGCTGGCGGAGATCCCCGTCGTGGCCTCGGACCTCGGCGCCATGCGCGAGGCCCTCCAGGACGTCGAGGCCGGCCTGCTCTTCCCCGCGGGCGACGCCGAGGCCCTGGCCGGAGTCCTGGACCAGCTGATCCGGAACCCGGAACTCCGACGCCGTTGCGCGAGTCATCGCGACTCGGTCAAGACCATCGAGCGCAACGCCGCCGACTATCTGATCCTCTACGACGAGGCGACCCGGATCGCCGAGCAGCGAAGGGACCTGATCGAAGTGAAACCGTCCTCCTTTCCCGAGAAGAAGCCCGCCGGCGCCGCCGCGCCCGGGACCCCCAAGGACCTCAAGGTCTCCATCGAGAAGATCGGCCGCGGCGACGTGCGCGTGAGTTCGGCCGTCGAACGCGGCGAGCAGACCCGGGTCTCCTTCGTCTTCGA
>JBFIHP010000736.1:0-2274 GCA_041601735.1 Planctomycetota bacterium
AAGGCTCCGTCCGAGCCGCCTGAGCTGAGGGCGAGGATGGGATGGACCCGACGGCCCTGCTCGTCGTGGGCGTAGTCTCCCGGCCGTTCCTCGCCGAAGGATGCGACCAGGCTCGGACCGAGGACGCTGTCGAACTGCTCCTCGAAACAGCGCACCGCCGTGAAACCGCTGATCCCGGCCTCGTGAGCCAGTTCCTCGGGCACCGGTCGGCGCTCCACCGACGAACAGGCGCCGAGCAGGAGGACGAGGAGCGTCGGCCAGGACAGCCGCATGATCAGGATCTTCGTCGTGGTTCCCATCCCTTCAGCGCGCCTTCTTCTTCGCGGCCTTCTTGCGACCGGGCCTCGCTTCGAGCCCCAGTCCGAGACTCCGCTGCAGGGCAATGAGCACCGCCGCGACCTTCTCGTAGAAGTTGACCTCGTGATCGACCAGGTGGAAGTTGGGATGTCCCTCCCAGACCCGCTCGAGCTTCTCATCGAGCTGCCGCGCCTGCGCGGGGGTCTCGATGCGCATCGAGCCGTCAGTCCGGTACTCGCCGGTCCCGTGAGCCGAGCTGCGCAGGAAGATCACGGCGTCGTAGCGGCGATACTCGGCCTCGAGCGTCGTGCCCATGGCGCCGAGGAATCGATCGGTGCCGCCGGGCCAATACGCGGCCCCGTCGAGCGTACCGCGATCGCAGACGTGCGCGAGATCGGGGTGGCTGATCTCGAAGATGCCTTCGAGGTTGCGCTGCACCGAGAAGATCGTCTGCTGCACCAGCCGTCGCCCTGCCGGATCGCGCGGTCGCGGGAAGCCGGCCTTGAACAGCATCGTGGCCGCCTCGGGCAGGACGGCGACCTCGTCCTGGAGTTGCTTGCGCAGGACCTCCGAGACGGCGGTCTTGCCCGCCGCCGGTCCACCGGTCAGCACCACCCGTCGCTTCATCTTGGTCCGCATTCGCGCCATGTCTCGCCTCCTTCGTCAGGCGAGGCGAGTCTAACGATCGGAGACCGCCGCCACATACCGGGGCGCGAGTGCGGCGCGAAAAGCGGCCCCCGGAGCGCTGTGCGGCGGCATCCGGGAGGGCAGGGCAAGAGCCGGTCGCGAAGTCCGGTCCCGACCGATCAGGGGCAGACGGGGGCGAGGCTCGCAGCGGGCTTGCAGTTCGAGACCGTGAAGCTGAAATTGCTTCCGCCCTCGGGGCGCGACTCGGCCCAGACCCGCTCTCCGTGGCGTTCGATCGCCTTGCGGACGATGGCCAGCCCGATTCCCGTGCCCTCGTACTCCTGCTTGCCATGCAGCCTGCGGAAGGGGGCGAAGATCTCCTCGGCCTTCTCGGCCGGGATTCCGATGCCGTTGTCGCTCACCGTGATGATCGTGTCACCGTCCTTCACGGCCGCGCTCACCTTCACCCGCGGATTGTCGCTGGAACAGAACTTGATCGCGTTGCAGATCAGGTTCTGGAAGACCTGCGTCATGAGGGGCTCCGCTCCCTCGATCGACGGCAGGGGCTCGCGATCGATCACGGCTCCGGTCTCGTCGATCCGGATCTGGACGTTCTCCAGGGCTCGATCGAGACAGTCGTCGAGCTCGAAGCGCTTGCGCTCCCGGCCAAGCGAGTCCACTTTCGACAGCCTCAGCAGGTCGCTCACCAGCGTGTTCATCCGATCCGCGGAGGTGGTGATGAAACCGAGGTCCTCCCTGGCCGCATCGGGGAGATCGTCGCCGAGATCATTGGTCAGGAGCTCGCTGAACGCCATCAGCTTGCGCAGTGGCTCCTGCAGATCGTGAGCGGCGATGAAGGTGAAGTCGCTCAGGTCCTGATTGGCCCGGGCCAGCTTGGTCCTGGCCTTCTCGAGTCGCGCGCAGCTACGCCGCAACTCGAGCTGATTCACGACCTGCCGGGCAAGAGCCTCCAGGGCGTCGATCGCTTCCGGCGACGGGTCGCGCGGCTGGTGATCGATCACGCAGAGCGTACCCAGTGCCTGGCCCTCCGGCGTGACGAGAGGAGCGCCGGCGTAGAAGATCACGCGCGGTTCGCCGGTCACGATGGGATTGTCGGCGAAGCGATCGTCGAGGCGTGCATCGCGGATGACCATCACCTCATTGGGGACGAGGATCGCATGAGAACAGAACGCGACCTTGCGCGGCGTCTCGGCGGCGTCCAAACCCTGTCTCGACTTGAACCACTGCCGATCTTCATCGACCAGACTCACCAGCGCGATGGGCGTCTCGCACCACCTGGACGCGAGCCAGGTCAGGTCGTCGAAGGCCTGTTCGGGCGCGGTGTCGAGG
>JBFIHP010000737.1:0-2273 GCA_041601735.1 Planctomycetota bacterium
CGAGCCGGACCTGCTCGCCGACTTCCCCGGTCGCTTCGTGGTGAAGCGCTGCCGGCGACCCAACGAGCTCGACTCGCTCCTGCTCTCGGCCTCGATCGATCTCGTGGTCGTGGATTGTCGGGAGAACGTCCCCGACACCGACTTCCAGGATCTCTTGCGCCGGGAAGACATGGTCGATTTCCTCGCCGTGGGGCGTCCCGAGGGGCGGCTCTCTCTACCCTCCTTCATGCGCTCGCACTGGTGCCCATGGCCGGTGGACTCGCGCAGCTTCTACCGGCTCGTCGTCGCGCTCGCGCGCAAGGCGGCCTGGGAACGCGCCTTTCGTCATCAGAGGAAACAGATGCGCGACCTCACGGTCGAGGCGCGACTCGGGCGCCGCCTCGCCCAGGTCCTGCACGAGATGAACAACCCGCTCGATGCCGTCATGCGCTTCGTCCGGCTGTCCATCGATCGTCAGACCGATCAGGAAGCGGCACGCTACCTCGAGAACGCCGAGCTCGGTCTGAAGCGCATGGCGCGTGCGCTCGAGGATCTCCATCGTGACGGCCGGCAGGCCGGCGCCTCGCTGGGGCTGGTCGATCTGCGCGAACTCCTGCGCGAGGCCACGGTCACGAGCGGCCTCGTCGAATCGGAGATCGAGGTCGAGGCGCGGGTCCCCGACGCCGACCTCGTCATGCCCCAGGCTCTCGGACCCGTGCTCACGAACCTCCTCAAGAACGCCCAGGAAGCCTGCCGGGGCAAGGGCCGCATCTGCATCGAGGTCGAACGTCGCGGCGACCGGGTGGAGATCTGCGTGACCGACGACGGCGAGGGTTTCGGCGAACTCTTCAAGGAGGAGCTCTTCAAGCCCTGGTTTCGGGGACAGAAGGGCAGCGGCCTCGGTCTCGGCCTGCACGCCGCGCGGATCGCGGTCGAACAGCTCGGGGGCCGGCTCGATGCCCACTCGCCCGGTCTCGGCCAGGGCGCGACCTTCAGCATCGACCTGCCCTTCAGCGAGCGAGCGCCGGAGGCGATGCCCGGGGAGGAAGGGATTTGACTCGAACTCCGCACCACATCCTCGTCGTCGATGACGACCCCCTCGTCCGGGCCTCGCTCGCGGCGGTCCTGGAATCGGACGGCCATCGGGTGGCGACCGCCGAGGATGCGCGCGAAGCCCTGGTGCGCATCGAGCGCGAGGAGCCCGAACTCGTCCTCTGCGACATCCGACTCCCCGGGATGAACGGGCTCGAACTCCTCCACGAGCTGAAGACCGCCCGCCCGCTGCTGAAGGTGATCGTGATGACCGCCTTCGGTTCGATCGAGAGCGCAGTCACCGCGATGAAGGAGGGGGCCCTCGACTACGTGACCAAGCCGGTCGACGACTTTCTCCTTCGCGACCGGGTCGCGCGGGCGCTGAAGGAAGGGGTCCTCAGCCGCGAGAATGACGATCTGCGCCGACGACTCGAACGGGTTGACCGTCGCACCGGCATCGTCGCCGGCCATCCCAGCATGCAGCGCGTGCTGGCGAGCATCGACGCCGTGGCGGCGACGCGCGCCACGGTGCTCATCCGCGGCGAGAGCGGCACCGGCAAGACGGTGCTGGCCCGCGCCATCCACGTGCTCTCGGATCGGCGCGAGCGCCCCTTCGTGGAGGTGAGCTGCGGCAGCCTGCCCGACCCGCTGCTCGAGAGCGAACTCTTCGGCTACGAGGCCGGCGCCTTCACCGGCGCGCTGCGCGCGAAACCCGGGAAGTTCGAGCTGGCGGACTCGGGCACGATCTTCCTGGACGAGATCGCCAACGCCACGCCGGCGCTCCAGGTCAAACTCCTGCGCATCCTGCAGGATCGGGTCTTCGAACACCTCGGCGGCACGCGCCCGATCGAATGCGATGTGCGCCTGATCCTCGCGACCAACGCCGATCTCGATGTCTCGGTGCGGGAGGGCCGATTCCGCGAGGATCTCTTCTACCGGATCAACGTCGTCAGCATCGAACTGCCGCCGCTCCGCGAGCGCAAGGACGACATCCCCGCGCTGGCCGAGTTCTTCCTGGCACAATACGCCCGCGAATACGGCAAGACGCTCGGCGGCTTCTCGGCCGCGGTCAGCCGCTTCTTCATGGACTTCGACTGGCCCGGCAACGTGCGCGAACTCGAGAACGTGGTCGAGCACGCCGTCGTCATGTCGAAGGGTGACGAGATCGGGATCGCCGACCTGCCCAGTCGTTACGGCCACGAGCCCCGGCTCGCCGCGGCCGATCTCGGCGTCCGGCCGCTGACGGAGGCCATGGAGGAACC
>JBFIHP010000738.1:0-2266 GCA_041601735.1 Planctomycetota bacterium
AATCCGCGGTGGTCATGTCAGCTCCTTCCTATGCACTCGAGTCATCCGATGCTCTGAATGGCCTCGGAACAAGGGCTTTGGTTGCTGTCGAGAAAGTGGAATGCGGTCGCGCCGACGTACGGTGCCAGACGTACGGTGCCAGGCACATTCCGCCGGGGCGCGGGACCGATCTGCTCCTACGCGAGTCGAAGGGCGCCCCGGCAGGAAGGTCCAGGCACGCTACGTCGGCTCGACTCAGGTCGTTGGCGGTAGTCCGACAGCAGCTGAAGCCGGCGGTCCACGCGCTCTGCGGCATCTGATGACTCGAGTGCACAGGCAGGTGTCAGCTCCAGTCGATCATCACGATGCGTCGTTCCGCCGGGTCGTCGGGGATCTGGTAACCGATGTCGAGGACGACCTCCATCTTGCGATGGCCGAGCAGCTTGTGGGCCTCGTCGAGTTCGACCTCGAAGCCCGGGCCCTTCCAGAGCACGAGGGGGCCGAACCAGCGATTCGTCGTCCAGTCGAGCAGGCGCTTCAGGGGCCCCACGGCGCGCGCGAGGACCATCTCGTAGTCCTTGCGGCGCGGGCGGATGAAGTCCTCGAACCGGGCCCAGACGCAATCGACCTGATCCTCGAGTCCGAGATCGGCGACCACCTCGGTCAGGAAGTCGATCTTCTTGCGGGTGCTGTCGAGCAGCGTCACCTTCAGCTCGGGCAGGGCGCAGGCCAGCGGGATGCCGGGATAGCCCGCGCCGGTGCCGAGGTCGAGGACGTGGTGGACATCGACGTCGTCGGTTCCGGCGAGGATCGGCACCGCCGCGAGGGAGTCGAGGGCGTGGCGTCGTGCCATGTCCTCGGGCTCCGTGATGCGCGTGAGATTCATCACCTCGTTTCTCTGCCGCACGAGCCAGGCATGACGGGCGACGAGCTCGGCGCGCCAGGGCTGGAACTCGCCCAGGGCGGCGAGGAAGCGCTCGTTGAATTCGATCTCGTTCACGACTCGTCTCTGGTTCGACTTCAGACGGGAATGGTCAGGACGGGGCCCGTGGAGCGGAGGATCAGCTCCCGCACGCGGCCTCCGCTGGGACCGCCATGTCCGCGGCGGTGGGCGGCCACCGCGAGACCGTCCTGATCGACGGCCCGTTCCGCGACCTCGCGGGCGAGGTTCGCGGCGCCCAGATTCTCGAAATCCAAGGCGAAGCCCCGGGCGTCTCCGAGCTTCTGCATGGCGCCGACCAGTCCTCCCGCGAGCCGGGTCTCGGCGCGTTTCAGCATGCTCTCGAAGGCCTCGAGGTCGCTCTCGTGATCGTCGAAGACCGCGCGCAACTCGTCGAGCATAACCGGGTCGTGGCCGGTCAGGAGCGAGACCCGGCCGTCCGTGCCGGCCAGCAGGGCCGACCAGCTCGCGACCGCGACCTGGAGATCCTCGTGCCATTCCAGAAGGCCGATGGGGTGGCCGAGGACCGCCGCCGGATCGTCGATTGGGCGGCGGACGAGGAGCAGGGGCTTCCTCGTCTCGGCGAGCATGAGGTCGATCACCGAGCTGAGGCTCTCGCTCTTGAGGCTGCCGATGTCCTCGCCGAAGGGGGCGGGGAGGACGAGGAGATCGTGCGGACCCGCGCAGGCGCGGATGCGGGCCGCGGTCTCGGCGGCGTCCCCGCCCGCGAGCCCCGACCCGCAGTCCTCGAAGTCGGCGCCCAGTCGCCGGGCCAGGACCTCGGCGAGTTCGGCCGCGGTCGCGGACTGATCGGAGCCGTCCACGACCAGGCTGATCTTCTCGACGCGGGGGAGGGCGACCTTGACCTTGCCCGCGCGGATCGCGGCCTCGAAGAGGCCGAGACTCTCATCGACTTCATGGCTCTCTTCGGTCATGGCTCAACTCCGCGGAAAGAGGTCGAATTCGAGGAAGAGGGCGAGGTAGGCCAGCGCGATCAGACCCTGCACGAGGAGGACGAGGCCGCCCACCTTCAGGTACTCGCCCCAGCCGATCTTGATCCCGCGCTCCTTCTCCAGGGCATGGAGGGCGATGACGGCCGCAACGGATCCGACCGGCGTCGAGTTGCCGCCGAGGTTGGAGCAGATCACGAGGGTCCACCAGAGCGGCGTCACGTCCATCGTGGGGCTCGACATCGCCATGGTGATCGGGATCAGCGTGGCCGCGACCGGGATGTTGTCCACGATGCCGGAGAGGATCAGCACGAAGGCTCCCATCACCATCATGGTGACGAACTGATCGCCGCCCGAGATGGTCTCGATCGATCCGGCGAGGAGGTCGAGGAGGCCC
>JBFIHP010000739.1:0-2262 GCA_041601735.1 Planctomycetota bacterium
CCACGCGAAGATCGCGGGCTCCATGTTGTTGGTCAGCGCGCCCGGAGCGAACGAGATGTTGTAGTCGCTACCGCTCACGTTCGAGAACACGACCTCCTTCCAGGAGGCGTTGTTCATCTTGTTGTTCGCGGTGGCATCGTCCTGGGCGACGTACATGCCCTCGACGAAGTAGCGCGCGCCGGGGAAGTTGGCCGGATTCAGATCGCTCGCGTGGATCTGCAGACGCTTGTAGATCGAGTTGCCGGTGAGGCTGCCGTCCGTCGGCGGGTAGGTGAAGACGCCGGACGCGGCGTCCACCTCCCAGCGCGGGCCGAGGTTCGACTGCTGGCCGTTAAGGCCGGCGCTGTAGGGATCGGAGCAACCGACGCCGAGGCTCGAGCCGCCGGTCGGGCTGCAGCTGTCGCAGTAGCTCTGATCGAGCGCGGTGAAGCCGTGCTTCAACCAGGCGCGGCCGATCATCTCGAACTTGCCGTCGTGCAGGCGATAGGCCTGCTGTGCGATCACGGGATGCATGTTCGTGCCCGAGATCCAGGCGCAGGGGACCGAGCCGATGTTGCAGGAGACCGTGCCGACCGAGAACGCGTCGATCGTGCCGACGGCGCTGTAGTTCGACAGGTTGTAGAGTTCACCGACCACGAAGTCGGGACCGGTGGTGGTGTTGCCGAGCATCACCTTCGTCGATCCCGGCGGCGGGGACTGCGCGATTCCGAGGTTGGCCGCCAGGCAGACCATGAGGGCGGCAATGAGGACTCTCACGTACATAAACGAGGCACTCCTAAGTCCAGGTGTTCGACCACGGCAAGGTCGGGTGAGACGACACTTTTACCCGATGGAGCCGCCCGGGTGGCAACGAAACTCGTCTTTGCCACCACATTTCCCGGCCGCATTTCGAGACAGCCCGGCGATGTCGGCCCCGGTCGATCGCGATCAAGTCGCGAAGAGGCAGGGGTTTCCGTCAGTCGATGACGCGGCCGCGGTAGGGGATCTTGACGACGCGCTGGCCGGGTTCCTCCAGCACGAGAATGATCTCGCCGCGCAGGACCTCGGCCTCCGCGCCCGGGTCGATGCGAACCTTGATCTCGAAGCGCTTGCCCTTCTCGACCTCGACCTTCTCGAGCTTCACCCGGGGGTCCTCGCAGTGCGCGGACGGGATCGTCAGTCCGTCACCGAGGGTCTTCAGGACCTCGATCCGCCCGGTCCAGGTCTTGCCGCGCTCGAGCCGGCCGAGATTGAGACTCGCGGGCGTCACCTCGGTCGATGAGACGATCTCCGCGATGATCCGGTAGCCGCGAAAGGGCCTCGGCGCGAAGTCGGTGTCGATGCGGATCATGCCGTCGAAGCTCCCGGTCTCCATCCGGCCGCCCAGGGTGAGCTTGAAGTCCCAGGCCCTGCGCCCGTCCTCGTCCTTCACCTCGGTCCGTTCGAGACTCAGGCATCCGCCCGCCGGATGGACGAGCGCCTCGACCTTGTTCAGCTCGAAGCCCTCGCGGACGCGGACACGGAAGGTCTTCGTGACCGTGTCGCCGTTCTTCACCTTGCCGAAGTCGATCAGGTGACCGTCCAGATCCGGCCACCAGACCGGATCGATGTGTCCGGTCATCGGCAGCTTGAGTTCGGGCTGGAAGGGGTCGTTCGACCTGATGATCACGTGCTTCTTGATCTCGCCCTCGCCGCGCGCCGCGATGAGCTTGAGGACGAGCTTGGCGCTCGCCCCGCCGGCGATCTCCTTGTGGTCGATCGAGGCCTGGATGCAGCCGCAGGTCTGGGTGACCTCCTTGATGATGATCGGTCGCCTGGTGCGATTGCGCAGCACGAGGGTCTTCTCGAGTTCGACCGAATGATCGACCCGGCCGAAATCCCAGCCGCCGTCCTCGACCACGAGCGCGGGGCGCTGCGGGCCGGTCAGGGGCATCTCCGCCGCCCTTGCCGGAGAAGCGACGAGGATGGCGAGGACGAGGATCGTGAACGGAATGCTGCGCATGCTGCCTCCGGTGGCTGGAGAGGGATGCTCAGAGGATAGGCGCGTCGGCGGGCTCGGGCCAAGAGCTTTCCGATGCGGGCCGGAGGGCGATGAGCGGCCCGAGCCGCGGATCGAAGCGCGGCCGCGACGGCGTCAGGAGCCAGCCCCGCGCCTCGATCCGCCGCCGCAACGCCGATCGCAGGGTCGTCGAGTTGGCGAGGAGACCGCCGTGGATCACCAGGGGGGCGCCGCCCAGCTCCCCCTGCTCGAGCAGCTCCGCGAGGAGATCCTCGAGCGCGTGA
>JBFIHP010000740.1:0-2248 GCA_041601735.1 Planctomycetota bacterium
GGCCCCGCGCGCCAGCGGGCGCCGAGGTAGGCCCGCACGACGTCGAGGTAGCGCGAGGCGAAGGCGCCCCGGGCCTCGGCGTCGCCGGCGGCAGCGGCCTTGACCATCGTCCAGCAGGTGATCTCGCTCGCTGAGCTCATGCGATTCCCGGTTTTCGTCCCGAAAACGGTGTCGGCCTCGAGACAGGGGCGTGCTCGTCGTCGCGGCGGGCGGATTCTATCAGATGGAGAACCTCGAAATGTTCATCGCCCGGAGCCTGCTCCCGCTCGGCCTTCTGCTCCTTTGTGCGACGGCCCGGCCCGTTCTCGCGCAGGAGGATCAGACCGCCGGCCGGGAGAAGATCGCCTGGCTCGGGATCTGGTCGGAGGCGAAGGACGTCGCCGCCGCGACCGGAAGGCCGATCTTCCTGCTCTCCGCCGCGCCGCGGTGCCGCGACGTCCCGGGCATCTGGTGACCGGGCAAGCAGGACATGGACAGGAGTATCCTGTCCGACCAGCGCCTGGTGCAGGCCAGCCGCGACTTCGTCTGCGTCCGACTCGCCACCTACGAGGATGAAGCCGAGGCCGAGTTTCTCGCGAGCGTCTTCCGCGGCCGCAGCGGCGAGCTCGAGAACACGGTCTTCGCGCTCCTCGCTCCGGACGGCGAGACGAAGCTCGCGCGCGCCGGTCGCTCGCCGGGCATGGTCTACGGCCACGGAGAGGAGGGCACCCGCAAGCTCCTCGCGGCCATGAAGGCCGCGACGAAGCGATACTCCGGCAAGCAGAATCAGGTCGCGCTGCCCCTGCCGCGCCTGAAGGACCTGCGCCTCGCGCTGAATGTCGCCGCCTGTGATCACCTGCCGCTCGCCCTCGTCGTGCGCGGCGAGAAGCCGGATGCCGGCTTCGAGAAGACCCTGGCCGAGCTCGCCTGGAGCGAGTCCCTGCGCGGCCGGCTCACCTGGGCCGTCGCCGATCGCAGCGAGGCGAAGAAGGTCCTCGGTCGTGACTTCGCGGTCGGACTCCACATCGTCGCGCCCGACACCTTCGGACTCGATGGCGAGACCCTCGCGAGCGTGGAGAGCGAAAGCCCGGTCGTGAGGATCGAGAAGGCGGTGCTGACCGCGGTGGCGAAGCACGACCCCGAGCTGCTCGAGCATCGCGACCACCTGCGGGCGGGTCGAAGGAAGGGGAAGACCTGGGAGACCGCCGTTCCGGTCACCGACCCCGGCGTCCCGCCCCCGGGCCGGGGGGAGGATCGCCCGCCGCGCGCGGGCGACCGCGAGCGCCGGCGCTGATCGCGCCACCCGTCCCGACTTCCGGGCCCGGGACTTGCACGGGAGGGCCGGAACTGCTGCGATGGTCCTTCACGACCACGTTGAATCCCTGCCCCGGAACGAGGAGTGCGGACGATGAATCTGAACTGGAGGGTGGAGAAGCCCGCGACCTGGAACGAGGACAAGCGTCGGGTGATCGGCGGCGCCGATCCCGGGATCTTCGATGCTCGGTTCAGGACCTGCAAGGACGGCGAGCTTCTGCCCGGCGAGTGGTGGCGGGTCGAAGACGACGGTCGCGTCGTGGGTTACGGCTGGCTCGACGTCGTCTGGGGCGACGCCGAGGTGCAGATCGCCGTCGATGGTGAGCACCGCGGTCAGGGAGTCGGTCGCTTCATCGTCGAGAACCTCGAACGCGAGGCGATGAAGAAGGGCCTCCGCTATCTCTACAACACCGTGCGACCGACCCATCCGCGTCACGCGGAGGTCGCGCGCTGGCTCGAGGGCCTGAAGTTCACGGTCAAGGAGGACGGCGCGCTCTACCGCACGGTTGCGCGCGGCTGAGAAACTGGGTGATTCTCCCGTCGCCATCCGGGCGATCGTCCGCGTAGGATCGAGGCCGGACCGCCGAGGTCCGGCAAACCGGAAGGAGACTTCATGATGACCCTCACCAGGACCACCTTCGCGGCCGCGCTGATCGTCGGCCTCGCCGCGTTCCTGCCCGCCCAGGATCTGGCGCCCCCGCTTCTGCTCGAGGCGAAGGACGGCCCGATCGACGTCACGATCGGTCACGCCGCCCCCTACCTCCACGACATGGACGGCGACGGCCTCGTCGATCTCCTCGTCGGCCAGTTCGGCGAGGGTAAGCTACGCGTCTACAAGAACGTCGGCGAGGCCGGCGCGCCGCGCTACGAGAGCTGGACCTACCTGAAAGCGGGCGGGGCGGACGCGACCGTCCCGGCCGGCTGATGCGTCGGCTTCGGTCCACAGGTTGTGGAC
>JBFIHP010000741.1:0-2247 GCA_041601735.1 Planctomycetota bacterium
CCTCCAGGAGGTTCTTGAGCGCGGCCTGCACCGCGCGTTCCGACTCGGTATCGAGGTTGCTCGTGGCCTCGTCGAGGATGAGGAAGGAGGCGTTCTTGAGGATGGCCCGCGCGATCGTGACGCGCTGGAGTTCGCCGCCCGACAGGGTGGCCCCCCGCTCGCCGACCACGGTGTCGTAGCCGTCGGGGAGCCCCGCGATGAGATCGTGGATGTGCGCGGCGCGCGCGGCCGCCTCGATCTCCTCGTCGGTGGCGTCGATCCTGCCGTAGGCGATGTTCTGGCGGATCGTCGTGTTGAAGAGGAAGGGCCGCTGGCTCACCACGGCGAGCTGCCTGATCAGGCTCTCGCGGGTGATCCGGGTGGTCGGCGTGCCGTCGAAGAGAATGCGACCCGAGGTCGGCTCGTGGAAGCGGCAGAGGAGATCGGCGATCGTCGACTTGCCGGCGCCCGACGGCCCGACGAGGGCGACGGTCTTGCCGCAGGGAATCTCGAAGCTGACGTCGTGAAGGACCGCCGTGGGTTCCTTCTCGTCGAAGGCGTGCTCGAAGCTGACGTGATCGAAGACGATCGATCGTGCGAGCGGCGGGGCGTCGATCGCATCCGGCTCGTCCACGACGGCCGACTCGAGGTCGATGATCTCGAAGACGCGCCCGGCAGCGGCCATCGACTCCTGCCAGTCGTTGTAGGCGACGGAGAGCCGCCGGAGCGGACGATAGGCCGTGGCGAGGGCGACCAGGAAGGCCATGAAGGTCGATGGGGTGAGGCCCCACATCCCGTTGATCGTGAGCCAGCCGCCGAAGCCGAGGACGAGCGCGAGCATGACGCCGTAGACGACGTCCATCACGCCGCGGCCCATGGCCTTGGCGCGGATGAGCGAGGCCTGGCGCTTCAGCCAGCGCTGATTCAGATTCCGGAAGTTGCGGGACTCGTGTTCCTCCGCGCGGAAGGCCTTGATCACCCGCAGGCCAGAGAGATTCTGGTTGATCGACTCGAGGCTTTCGCCGAGGGAGACCAGGCTCTTCCGGCTCGAACGTCGGACCTTCCGACCGATCCTGGCCAGCGGGATGATGATCAGGGGACCGAGCACGAGGGTGATGAGCGTCAGGCGCCAGTTGAGCTTGAAGGCCACGGCCATCGACGCGATGAAGATCAAGGGCTGCAGGACGAGGATGAGCAGGAAGATGCGTATCGCGTTGTAGGTGATCTGGACGTCGGTCGAGAAGCGCGACACGAGGTCGCCCATCTTGCACTTCGTGTAGAAGGCGACCGGCAGGGCGAGAACCTTGTCCATGAGGGCGAGCCGGAGATCGACGACGATGAGAGCCGACAGGTAGCGGCCGAAGAAGGTGTTGGCGTAGGTCGCCGCGGCCGACACGATTCCCAGAACGAGGAGGGCCGCGATGACGAAGACCAGGGCGCTCGTCTGCGGTCCCTCGACCGTGATGCCGAAGAAGCCGGCGATGTTCTCGCCGGCCCGAGAGCACCAGATCTGGAAGAGGGTGGTTTCGGCCGAGGCATCGGGGAAGAGCGCGTCGACCGCGGCCTTGGCCAGGCCGATCGGCGCGACCTCGGTCAACGCCGCGACGATCATCGACAGGAGAGCTGCGACCAGGGTGAAGCGGTGATCCTTGATCCGCCCCAGCAACCTCAGGGTCTGTTCCCAGCTCTTCTCGTTCTTCCTCGATCCCAAGGGAGCCCCTTCTGGACGGTCAGATCCGCTCGAAGACCGCGTAGCGCGTCTCACGCAGGAAGCCGGTTCCGTGACCGGCCACCAGCCGGAAGCCCTCCGGGGCCAGCTGCCGACGGAGCCAGCCCTCGGTGTTGGAGTAGCGACTCGAGGTCCGGCCCGATCGCATCCTCTTCCAGGGATCTTGCAGTCTCCGGCTGATGTAGTGAAGGGCGAAGGGGTGGAAGTAGGTCAGGACGAGCAAACGGTCGGTCACGCGCGCCAGTGCCTTCAGGACCGCGGCACGGGTGGGAGTCGGCAGATGGTGGAGGAAGCGCAGCGAGAGGGTCGTGTCGAAGGCGCGCGGGGCGAAGGGGAGCCGCTCGAGGTCGCAGCGGATCAGGTTCCGGGTCAGCTCGGTCTCGGCGAGTCTCGAGTCGGCGCGCTTCAGCATCTCCGGCGAGAGATCGACGCCGCAGTAACGGAAGTCGCCGTCGCCGAGGAGAGCCCCGACGCGTCCCACGCCGCAGGGTGCGTCGAGCAGGGTCGACCCGACTCCGTGGCGGTCGAGGATGTCGAGG
>JBFIHP010000742.1:0-2246 GCA_041601735.1 Planctomycetota bacterium
GCGCGAGCGGGCGACTCGGTCCGACTACGTCTTCGCGCGTCCGGAGGACTTCGAAGACGGGCGCGATCTCGACGAGGCCGATCGACTCGAGGCCGGAAGCTGAGCTCCTCGTCGAGCGAGGGGGTGCCGCAGCGCCTGCGCCTGGCCGGGGCCTCCCGGGCAGGCGTCAGTCTCTCGGGCGCTCTGGCACGGGCGGGGTACGTCGGCGCGGGCGTCTGGACTCCGCACCCCGAGCGACCGGGACGACCCGAGCCCGCCGACTATGGTCAGTACCGGATGGAACGCGCGGAGCTCGGGTCGCCGGGCGCCGACCTCCTGATCCTGGCGCCCCGCGACGACGCGCTGGCCGAGCTGACGGCGGAGCTGGTCCCCGCGGCGGCGAATCTCCGGACGACCGGGACCCTGGTGCTCCACCTCTCGGGCAGCCTCGATCTCGAGGTCCTCGCACCGCTCGCCGCGCAGGGTGTCGCGACGGCCGCCCTTCATCCGATGCGAGCCTTCCCGCGCCACGACCCCGAGGTGGACCTCGGCGGTTGCTGGTTCGCGATGGAGCGGGGGAGCGCGGAAGTGGCACGGCTCGAGGCCCTGGTCGCGGCGCTGGGCGGGCGTCTGGTGGCGGTCGATTCGGCCGGCAAGGGCGCCCATCACCTCGCCTGCAGCCTGGCGAGCAACGCTCTCACCGTGCTCTTCGGCGCGATCGACGACCTGCGGCAGGAGGCCGGGATCGGCGCCGAGGGACGCGAGGCCTACGCCGACCTGGCTCGCGGGGCGCTGGCCTCCTGGTTCGAACTGGGCGACGAGGCGCTGACCGGCCCCTGGACGCGCGGCGACCGCGGCACCGTGGCGCGACACCTGGCGCTCCTTCGGGATCGAGCCGAACTCGCGGCGCTCTACCGGGCCGCGGCGCGGCTCGCACTCGCGGGCCGGCCGGACACGCCGGAGGCGGCGCGGCTCCGGGCCGAGCTCGACCGCCTCGATCGCGGCGCCGGCGGGCCCTGAAGGCCGACAATCCGCCGGCCGCGCGCTCGCGACTTCCATGTCGGGGCCGGCTTCGTATAACAGGCGGGGCCTACTCCGGTCGAACAGGGATCGTGGCGCTTTCGCGAGCGCCGAGCGCGGGAAGGGATAGATCGTGATGGCTTCGTCGTCTTCAGCTCCGAGTTCGACTCTCACGATCCTCTTCATCATGGTGCTGCTCGCCAGCTCTCGGCTCGAAGGTCAGGAAGAGGCGCGTGAGGGGCAGGCCTCGCGGCCGGTCGTCACCGATTTCCAGCAGGACGACATCGACGCGCTGCGCAACGATCCTCGTGAGTGGTGGGAGATCAAGGAGACGGCCCGCACGCTCTGGGAGAAGACCGAACTCCGCGACAGCATGCTGGCGCTCATCCGCGAACCTGCCCTGGCGCCGAAGGTCTTCACCGGGCTTGCCCTTCACTTCGCGGAGGCGAAGGAACGGAGCGTCATCCGCGTCGTGCTCGACGTGATCGCGGAACGCGATCTCGGGAATCTCCGGGAGACTCTCGAACAGCACGTCATGGGGACCTTCCACAAGCATGGCTCGGTCTTCCCCGAACTCGATGCCGCCCTGGTCCGCAACGCAGCGACTCCGGGCACGCCGGCGCGACCCGGCTTCGCGCGGCTCGTCGATCTCTTCTCCGTCCTCGTCGAGGTGACGCCCGGCAACGGCGGTCTCGCCCAGGACGCGGCTCGCTACCAGGCCGTCGAGCGCCTGCTCACCAACTGGGCGGCGCCCGGGAACGCGACCGACCCCCTCGTCGCGGAGGCCATGCGCCAGGAGCTTCGATCGCTCGCGGGCGGGCTCGTCGATCATGATTCACGGGCGGCCTGGTCGGAGTGGTTCGCGAGCTTCCGTCCCGAGAACGGCCGCGACCGGGTCATCTCGCTGCAGGCCGTGGCGCAGGATGCGCTCGAGAGCCTGCGGGGTCGCATCGACGAGCTGACCGTTCAGCGTCGCCGCGAGGTGAACGACCTGATCGCGCGGATGAAGTCGATGGGCGAACCGCCCACGAGCTACCTGCTCGATGCCGATCCGGCGGTGCGGCGGAGCGCGCTGCGAACCCTGCGCGGGATGGCGGACGACCTCGTGCCCGAGCGGCGCGCGCCCGCGGTGCAGGAACTCACCCGTTCGCTGGAAAGAGCCGACCTCGATGACGAGCGCCGCCGGACCCTCCTGGGGGCCGCGGGAGCCATGGGGCGCAATCTGCCCGAGGGCGAGCGACCGCAGC
>JBFIHP010000743.1:0-2232 GCA_041601735.1 Planctomycetota bacterium
GCGCGCCGCCCTCGCGGCTCGCGCGCTGGTTGATGCGCAGCGTGGTGCCCGACCGCCGGAGACTCGGCCGGCTCGCGGCCTTCACCCGTTTCTACGCGCGCTCGGGCCTCC
This sequence comes from Planctomycetota bacterium, assembly GCA_041601735.1. Classification (GTDB taxonomy): domain Bacteria; phylum Planctomycetota; family DRQF01; genus JACKGY01. The sequence goes on from JBFIHP010000743.1 coordinate 112, forward strand.
GCGGTCTTCTTCGCGGCACGCGACTCGTGAAGCTCCTGCCCGCGAAGCTGCGACGGATGGAGGCGCAGACGCCCGAGGTGCCGGAAGCCGCGGCGCGCCGACCGCTCGCGGCGCGCCATTCCGCACTCGGCTCGACGCGCCGCGGGCGCGCGGCCCTGCTCTCCGGCTGCGTCATGGAGCAGCTCTTCGGCGCGCTCAACCGCCGCACGGTCGAGGCCCTGCAGGCCCAGGGCTATGAGGTCGTCGTGCCCGAGACGCAGACCTGCTGCGGCGCGCTCCAGGCCCACGCCGGCGACATGGAGGGCGCGCTCGAGCTGGCGCGCACCAACATCGCCGCCTTCGAGGCCGCGGACGTGGATTGGCTGGTGATGAACTCGGCCGGCTGCGGCGCCGCGCTACGCGACTACCCGCGCTGGTTCGCGGGCGACGACGAACTGGGCGGGCGGGCGAAGGCCCTGGCGAGGAGGGTGATCGACGTCGGCGTTCTCTTCGATCGCGAGGGTCTCGAGCCCCGCGGCCTCGGCCGGAGCGACGAGGGCCCCGCGGCCTACGACGCCCCCTGTCACCTGCATCACGCCCAGGGCTGCCAGACCGAGCTGCCGCGGCTGCTCGCGCGGGTCCCCGGGCTCGAGCTCGTCCCGCTCAGTGGAGCCGAGAGCTGCTGCGGCGCCGCCGGCCTCTACGCCCTGCAGGAGCCCGAGATGAGCGACGCCCTGCTCGCCGGCAAGATCGAGGCCCTGCGGAGAAGCGGCGCGCGCGTGCTGATCAGCGGCAACCCCGGCTGCATCCTGCAGTGGCGGCGCGGCATCGAGGAGGCCGGCCTCGACGTCGTCGTGCGCCACCCCGTCGAGTACCTCTGAGCCGAACGGTCACCGCTCACCCGGAGCGGTCCGCTAGTCCCATCAGCAATCGAACTTCGTCTTCAGCGCGAGCTTCCCCGAACCGATCAGCGCCAGGCCGAGGGCGACCAGACCGAGGTTGAGCGGATACTCGAGGCCGTTGTTGGCCATGCTGAAGCCGTTCTCGGCATGCACGACGAAGGCCGCCACGAACATCGTGATCGCGACCGAGAGTGCAGCCGGCCGGAAGAAGGTGCCGGTCGCCACCAGGATGCCACCGACCAGCTCCGCCAGGGTCGCCGCCCAGGCGTTCAACGTCGGTAGCGGAAAGCCCATGTTGCCGAGGCCGGTGGCGAAGCCGCTCACGCCGGCCTCGGAGCTGATCTTGCCCCAGCCGTGGTAGGCCATGGTGAAGCCGAGGATGAGGCGAATGAGGAGCAGGCCGAGGTCGCGGCTCCGCTCGGAGGTCAGGAATGCGATCATGATGTCCTTTCGTCAGGGCCGACGCCCTGGAGCGCCAGAGGAGCGCCGGCCAGACAGGCCGGCATCGATACTCGTAGGCATCCAGAATGCCGCTCTGTCAGAGCGGCGCTCCCGGCCGGCTTCGATACTCGTCAGCGTCCGTATGCCGCTCTGTCGGAGCGGCGCTCCTGGCCGGCATCGATACTCGTTGCAACGACAACACCCCTCCCCAGCGCCACTATTCCCGCCCTTCCCCCTCGCCCTCGAGAAAAACGGCGATCTCCTCCAGGGCCTTCCGCCGCAGATCCGGGACGACGCAGTCCGCGGCGGGGAAGCCCACCGGGAAGAGGATGAAGGGCTCCTCGTCGTCCGGTCGCCTCAGGATCTCGCGCAGGAAGCGCATGGGACTCGGCGTGTGGGTGAGGGTCGCGAGCCCGGCCTGATGCAGGGCGGCGATGAACAGGCCGCAGGCGATGCCGACCGACTCCTGCACGTAGTAGTGCTTCTTCGGGCTGCCGTCCGGACGCCGCCCCCGCTTCTGCGCGAAGACCACGACGATCCAGGGCACGGTCTCGAGGAAGGGCTTCCGCCAGTCGGTGCCGAGCGGCCGGAGATCCTCCAGCCACTCCTCCTTCATCCGACCGCCCTCGTAGGACTGGTACTCCTCCTCCTCGGCCGCGATGCGGATCTTCTTCTTGATGGCGGGGTCGGAGACCGCGACGAAGGTCCAGGGCTGCATGTGCGCCCCCGACGGCGCGCTGCCCGCCGTCATGATCGCCGTCTCGATCAGCTCGCGCGGCACCGCCTCGTCCGAGAAGAA
>JBFIHP010000744.1:0-2231 GCA_041601735.1 Planctomycetota bacterium
GCGCGGCCGAGCCGAGGACCAAGAGGATGAAGAGTACGAGGTGATTGCAGCTGCGGTCCATGTCTTGTCCGGGCGGGGAAGGGGAGGTTCCCTGGCAAGGACGAAGACGGTGTCGGTCCGGACCGCGAAAACCGGAGCGGAGTCGAGGACGCGAGACGGCCGCCCCGGGAGAGGCGGCCGTCTCGCTGTGCGGGCTCTTCGGTCGGTGTCAGTTCACCCCGAGCTTGAGCTCCTTGATGGTGAGCAGATCGTCCACCGGAACCTCGACGATGCGGGCGGAGTTCTTCATCCCGCGGAGCCAGTCCTGCATCTTCATCGTCTCGTACTCCTCGCGGATCCAGTCGTAGTAGCGCGGATCGGCGAAGTCCGTGTCGCGATTGTGGGGCGGGCTGATCTTCTCGGCCCGGATCACGTGCCAGCCGTAGACCGACTTCACCGGACCGGCGAGTTCGCCCTCCGTGGTCAGGGCGTAGGCAGCGTCTCGGAAGTTCTCGTCGAGTGCGCCGCCGAATTTCTTGACCGGCTGCGGGAGCTTGCCGCCGTTCTGGGCGGTGGACTTGTCCTCGGAGTAGAGGGCGGCGAGTCGATCGAAGTCGACGCCTTCCTCGACCAGTTCACGGATGCGCTGGGCCTCCGCCCGGGCCTTCTCCTCGGCGTCCGGGCCGAGCGACATTCCCGTCGTGCCGTCTACGGTCATGATCAGGATGTGCTTGACCTCGAGGTATCGACCGCGGAAGTGATCCTCGTTCTCCTTGCAGAAGGCGAGCACGTCCTCCTTGGTGACGTCGGTCCCGGTCGAGCGGCGCCAGGCCTCGACGTTGCGCCAGCGCACGCGCTCCTGATCCTGACTGAGACCCTTGGCCTGGAGGACCATGTCCCAGCTGAACGGCGGCTGGAACTTGGCCTGCATCTCGCGGACGTAGGCTTCGATCTCGGAATCGGTGACGGTGACCCCCGCGCGCTCCATGGCCCGCATCACCAGGTAGTCCTCGACCAGCTGCCTCCGGCCCTGGATGATGCTGGATGGCCGGAGCACGCCGAGCAGGAACTGCATGGCCTCGAGGGGCCCCACCTCGTAGGTCACGACCTTGCCCTTGACCAGCGTCGAGAGGGCGGCGAAGGCGCCCTCGGGAGGCGCGGGCTTCCGGCCGCGGATCATGATCTGGTAGCGGCTGGTGATCTCGCGCTTGTAGAGCTGGAGGAGGAAGGCATTGGTCTGGGCGTTCCGGTGTTCCGGCGGGATGTTGCGCGAGGCCCAGACGAGCTTCTTCCAGCCGCGAGTCGTGCGGGCGGTCGTCCGGAGATAGTCGGCGGTGTAGATGCCGGCATCGACGAGTTCCTCGAAGGTCTTGTTCGGCGCGATCCGCGGGAGGATCTCCGTGAGCTCCTCCTGAAGTTCCTCCTCGCTCACCTCGATGCCGCCGCGCTCGAGCTCGCACTCGAGCATCTTCGCGTCCAGCAGCACGTTCGCGATCGTCGAGAGGTTGCTCTCGAGGAGGATCCAGAGCAGGTCGCCCTGGCTGAGGATCTCGTCGTCGACGGTCGCGACCGGCCTGGCCGGCAGCTTGAGTCCGCTGCGATCCACGGCCGCGACGCGAACGAAATCGCGCTTGAGGCGGGGAAGCGGGACGGGAGAGTCCTCGAGGTCCTGGGCCGGACTCGGCGCCGTGAGGGCGAACAGGGCCGCCAGGAGCAGGGTGAGAAGCGTTTCTGATTTCATCGGGTCGGGTCCTTCGAGGTCCGTGGCTCGGTCCTTATCGGCCGTCTCGGAATCTGACTCGCAGGCGTCTCACCTGGACACCGGTGATTCGCCAGTCGGCATCCGGAAGAAACCGGAGGCGCGCGCGGATCTTACGGCAACCGGAGAGGTCGTCCAACCTGGTCCAGGGTCCGGGGCGACCCTCCGGGTCGAGACCCTGGAAATCGACCACGAAGTCGAGGCCCTCGACGCCGTCGGCGTCCATCTGATCGGCCGCCGGAACCCGGAACCAGGTCGGAGAGACGGCCTCGACCTCGTACCAGCGGGTCACCAGTTCCTGGTAGCGTTCGATGTGGAACTTCGTCGCGAAAATCGCCGGAGAGGGGATTCCGGCCGCCTTTTCACCCAGCCGGGCGCCGAACTGAAGGGTCCTGGCCTCCTGGCTCGGATTGGCGCGCGGACTCGAACTCCAGGCCCAGGCCGGCCCGGGCCAGTCCTCGGGGAGGTCGCCGCCGTCGGCGGCGAAGGCCCC
>JBFIHP010000745.1:0-2225 GCA_041601735.1 Planctomycetota bacterium
CTCGACGAGCTTCGACGCCGCGACGAGGCTCGTGCCGACCTCGCCGAGGCGCGAGCCGTCGCCGGCCGTCCCGGGCCGATCCGCAAGGACGTCGAGCGGGCCATCGCGGACTGCGAGGAGACGCTGCGCCGGAAGCCCTGACGCGCCCGGGATGACGGGGTCCCGCCCTTGACGCACAATGGCATCGGACACGAGGAGAACGAGGCCGATGACGAAGCACGAGGGACTGAGGAATCTCGATCAGGTAAGCCCCGGGAACTCGCTGGGCATCTACCTCGCCGACGGCGCGGGCGGCGGGCGAACCCTCGGCTGGCAGGAGATCCCCGAGCAGCTTCCGGAGGGTGGCTTCCTCTGGTTCCACCTCGATCGAACGGACCCCGAGCATCAGGACTGGCTGAAACGGGACTCGGGCCTCGACGAACTCACCGTCGAGATCCTCCTCGAGGAGGGGACGCGACCGCGACTCGCGAGCACGGGCGACGACCTCATCGCGATCCTCCGCGGCGTGAACCTCAATCCCGACCCCGACGACGATCTCATGATCTCCCTGCGTGTGCTCTGTCAACCGCGCCGGATCATCAGCCTGCGTCGCGCGCGGCTCTACTCGGTCGGCGACATCCGCGATCTTCTCCTGGCCGGACGAGGACCGAAGACGACGGGTGACTTCCTCATCGAGTTGACCGAGCTCCTCGTGGATCGACAGATCGGCGTGATCGGCGAGCTTGCGGAGGAAGTTGACGAGATCGAGGAGACGATCCTCGACGCCGAGGGCCGCGAGCTGCGGTCGCGACTCGCGGCCATGCGGCGCAAGGCGATCTCGCTGCGCCGCTACATCGCCCCTCAGCGCGAGGTCCTGGCACGACTGCAGCAGGACCGCTCTCCGGTTCTCGACGACCGCAACCGGATTCACGCGCGCGAGGTCGCGGAGGCCCAGACCCGGCTCATCGAGGAACTCGACGCGACCCGCGACCGCGCCGCCCTGGCCCAGGAGGAGCTGTCGGGACGCCTCGCCGACCAGATGAATCGCAACATGTACCTGCTGTCGATCATCGCCGGCATCTTCCTGCCCCTCGGTCTGCTCACCGGTCTACTGGGCATCAACGTCGGCGGCATGCCGGGCACCGACAGCGACATGGCGTTCACGGTCGTCTGCGTGATCCTCTTCGTCATGGCCGGGATCTGCCTCTGGATCTTCCGTCGGCTACGAATCATCTGAACGAGGCCCCGATCGTGTATCGACCCGTCGTCATCGCGGCCCTGCTGCTCCTCGCGACCTCCTGCGCATCCGCACCGCCGCCTCCGACGAGCGACGGGAGCCCGCAGCTGATCGTCCTGGGCATCGCCCAGGACGCCGGCGTGCCGCAAGCCGGGACGAAGGAGCACCCGGGTTTCGAGGACCCCGCCTGGCGGCGCTTCGCGACCTCTCTCGGCCTCGTGCACGGCGAACGACGCTGGCTGATCGAGGCAACCCCCGACTTCAAGTACCAGCTCCATCGGCTCGATCGCTTCGCCCCGGTCTCGGGCCGCCCCGGTCTCGACGGCATCGTCGTCACCCACGCGCACGTCGGGCACTACGCCGGGCTCGTGATGCTGGGGCACGAGGTCATGGGTTCGAGTCGCATCCCCCTGCTCGTGATGCCTAAGATGGCGGACTTCCTGCGCAGCAACGGCCCCTGGAGCCAGCTGGTGTGTCGAGGCAACGTCGAGCTGCGAGTCCTCCGGGCTGGTCGGACGCTGGCGCTCGACGAGAGCCTGACGATCGAGCCCTTCCTCGTACCCCACCGCGACGAGTTCTCGGAAACGATCGGCCTCGTCATCCGCGGACCGCGACAGGCTGTCGCCTTCCTGCCCGACATCGACAGCTGGGAGGCCTGGGAGGCTGACGGCGACCGGCTCGAGGCCCTCCTCGCCCGGGTCGATGTCGCCTATCTCGACGCGACCTTCTTCGCCGACGGCGAGATTCCCGGCCGCGACATGTCGGGCTTCCCCCACCCCTTCATCACCACCACGATGGAGCGCCTCTCCGCACTCTCCCCGGCGGAACGCGGCAAGGTCCGCTTCATCCACCTGAACCACACGAATCCGGCCCTCTGGCCCGATACGCCCGCGCGCCGCCGGATCGAGTCCGAGGGCTTCCGGGTCGCGACCGAGGGCGAGATCCTCGATCTCTGACCCCATACGGTGCCAGGCACATTCCGCCGCGTTTTCCGGCATTTCGGTGCCAC
>JBFIHP010000746.1:0-2225 GCA_041601735.1 Planctomycetota bacterium
CTGCTGCGCAACGCCCACGTCCCGGTCCTCTTCAACCCGGCCAAGCTCCCATAGGCGTCAGGCCCGATATCACCGCTTCCCGGTCATATCGGGTCAGACCCCGGATGACCGGTCGGCGGCGGTTTTGCGTCTGACGCCCGGGTGGTCATGATGACGACATGGAAGTACGCGACTTCGCCGAGAGCCTGCTCTTCGGCCGCGACATCGAGGCCAAGCTCCTGCGTCCCCGGGAGCTCACGGACAAGGAGCCGGGTCCCGCGCTCGATCGGCTGCCGGATCTCCCGTTCCGGCCCGCCGGCCTGCGCTTCCTCGACGAGGGCGAGTCGCGGCCGCGCGAGGCGCGCTTTCCCGGGCGCCGGGCGCTGGCGCGCGACCGCGAACGCGCGCGGGTCATGCACTTCTTCGCCAATCACGAGCTGCTCGCGCTCGAGCTGATGGCTCTGACCCTGCTCCGCTTCCCCGACGCTCCGGTCGAGTTTCGTCGCACACTCGTGGGCGTGATGATCGACGAGCAGAAGCACCTCGAGCTCTACCTCGATCGCATGGCCGCGCTGGGCGGCAGCCTCGGCGACCTGCCCTGCGGCCGTTTCTTCTGGGACCGCTTGAAGAAGGTGCCCACGCCGCGACACTTCCTCGCCGGCATGAGCCTGGGCTTCGAACAGGCCAATCTCGACTTCTCGCTGCACTACATCGACACCCTGCGCGAGCACGACGACGCCGAGACCCTCGGCGTCCTGCGTCGCGTGCACGAGGACGAGATCCGGCACGTGCGCCGCGGCCTCGATCTCTTCCGCGAGGATGCGAGCGACGAGGAGCTCTTCTCGGTCTACCGCGCGCATCTCGCCTTCCCGCTCGGCCCGCAACACGGCCGGGCACGGATCTTCTCGCGCGAGGCGCGCATCGACGCGGGCCTGCCGGTTCCCTTCATCGACGAGATGGAGGCCTGCGCCGCATCGCGCGGGCGTCCGCCGCGCGTCCGCTTCATGAATCCGGCGGTCGAAGAGGAGATCGCCGGTCGCCCGCAGATCGAGGCGCTTCGCCGCGCCGATCGGGATCTCGCACTCATGCCGGCACTCGCGGCCCAGGCCGGGGACGTCGTCCTCGTCCCCGAGCAGCCCTCGATCGAACTCCGGCTCGACCTGACGCGGGCGGGCCTCGGTCCCGTGGACTGGATCGGTTTCGAGGAGGCGCCGCGCGTCCTCGCCGAGCGTCCCCTCGGGGCCTTGGCCCCCTTCGGCCGTTCGCCTCGCAGCGCGGCCTTCGCGCGCACGCTCGGCCTGGAAGAAGTGGGCCTCGCCGATGCCGCGCTCTTCGCCAAGGATGCGGTCCCCGCGCTGCGAACGCTGCTCATCGAATCCATGGTCGCCGATCCCGCCGCCGATCGCCTGTTCTTCCCGAAGACCGAGGTCGTGCTGGACGCCGCGACGGCCATCGCCCGCGCCGCGGGCGGCGGCGTCATCGTGAAGCCCGTACTCTCGAGTGCGGGTCGGCGTCAGCTCCGCATCCGGCGGCCGATTCGCGACGAGGCCGAAGCCGCCGGCCTCACGGCGCGGCTCGAATCCTGCGGCCCCTTCGTCGTCGAGGAGTTCCTCGACCGGGTCGCCGATCTCTCCTTCCACCTTGACCGCCTCGAATCGGGAGAGCTGCGACCGCGCGGGCTCGTGCGCTTTCACAACGACGACCAGGGCCAGTTCCTGAGCGCGGAGACGGCCCAGGCCGTCACGACCCTGGACCCGCAGGCGCAGCGATTCCTGGCGGGCGAGGGCCGCACGGCCGGCTGGTTCGAACGCCTGCTCGACCGCCTGAAGGAGGTCCTCGGCGCGCGCCTCGCCGGGGCTTCGGAAGCCGGGCCGATCGGCGTCGATATGATGATCGTTCGCGATCGTTTGGGGGCGCTTCGCCTGCAACCCCTGGTCGAGATCAACCCGCGCTGGACCCTGGGGCGCCTCGCGCTCGAGGCCGCGCGCCGCATCCGACGCGGCGTCCCGGGCCGCCTCCTGATCCTCCGGCGCGGCCGCGATCGCGACGAGATCAGCCGGGCCTGCGAGCTCGCGGGCGATCTCCCCCTTCGCCTCGAGGGCTCGCCGCCGCTCCTGGTCGAGGGCCTGATCCTCCTCGGCGACGACGAAACCGACCGCCGCCTCCTCCCCGTCCTCGCCGTCGGCGAGCAGCCCATCCGCCTCCTCGGCCCCTGACCACTCCGGCGTCAGACGCGAAACCGCCGC
>JBFIHP010000747.1:0-2222 GCA_041601735.1 Planctomycetota bacterium
CACGGTCGGGCGCCGTCCGGCCAGGGCCGCGCTCTGGGTCAAGAAGCAGAACCGGGGGCGGACCCGGGTCGTGCTCTTCGGCCGGCCGAAGAAATGGCTCGATCGCTTCAGCCTGGTCGTCGCGCCGGCTCAGTACGGCATCCCGCCGGCCGCCAACGTCATGGCGATCGAACTCCCGCTGATGCGGGTCGGAGAGGATCGCCTCGAGGCCGGGCGCGCCGAGGCCGGCGCCCTGCTCGCGGGGATGCCCCGTCCGATCACCGCCGTGCTCGTGGGCGGGCGGACGAAGCCCTACCGCTTCGGCGCACAGGAGGCGCGCAACCTCGTCGCCCATGCCCGCGAGGCGCAGCTGCGCGACGGCGGCAGCATCTACTTCTCGACCAGCCGCAGGACCAATCCGGAGGTGGTCGAGGCCATTGCGAAGGATCTGCCCCCGGATTCCCGGCTCTTCCGCTTCGGTGACGAATCGGCCGCCAACCCCTATGGGGCGCTGCTGGCATCCGCCGACCGATTCATCGTGAGCGGCGACAGCGTCTCGATGATGGTGGAGGTCGCGCGCGTCGGGAAACCCCTGGCGATCTTCGAGCTGCCGTACGAGGGCGGCGTCCTCGTCGCCCTCCTGCGACGCCTCGCCTTCGGCTTCTCCCGTCCCGGGATCGTCGGGCGAATCGGGCTTTTTCTGTTCAAGCTGGGGCTCCTCGGATTCTCGCGCGATCTGAGCGCCGTGCACCGTCGCCTCTACGCGATGGGCTCGGCACGCCCCCTGACCGCCGGCTTCTCCACCGGGGGCCGGCCGGTCCCGCATGAGGGCGATGCGGTGGCGGCGCGGGTCCGCGAACTCCTCGATGTCGAGGTCGCGAAGGAGGCGGCCGGGCCATGCTGAAGCTGAAGCGACTGAAGAACATCCTCGTCTACGGCCTCGGTCCGGCGGCGCGGGAGAGGAAGCGCGCCGCCAAGGCGAAGGCGCGGGATGCGCGCTTCGATTCGGGGCTCTGGGACAAGGGCGACGGCCTGGCGCGACGCAACTACCAGTCCTACGACGAGTACATCGAACACCAGGCCTCCAAGCTCGATCGCGTGAAGCACCGCCTGGACGAGACCTACGAGGACGACCTCGCCGAGTTCGAGCGCCGCTTCCGGCTCTGCGAGGAACTCGAAGGCCGCCGCTCCGTGCTCTGTCTCGGCGCGAGGATCGGTACCGAGGTCCGGGCCCTGCACCGGCTCGGCATCTTCGCGATCGGGATCGATCTCAATCCGGGCGCCGAGAACGAGCTGGTCCTGCGGGGGGACTTTCACGCCCTGCAGTTTCCCGACGGTTCGGTGGATGCGGTCTACAGCAATTGCTTCGATCACGTCTACGATCTCGAGCGCTTCATGGCCGAGGTCGAGCGCGTGCTGCGTCCGGGCGGCATCCTGATCGCCGACCTCCTCCCGGGATTCGAGGAGGGCTGGACGCCGGGCAACTACGAGGCCGCGCACTGGCCTCGCCTCGACGTCCTGCTCGAGGCGATGACGACAGCCGCGAGATTCCGGGTCGTGGCGAGACGCGAGATGGGACAGCACCGCAGGGATCCCTGGACCCAGGTCGTCTTCGAACGACTGGCCGAGGAGGGAGAGAGCCGATGAGAGTGGTCTTGAACAAGCTGGGGCGGCACCTCTATTCGGCGCTGACCTTCTGGCAGCCTGCCGAGAAGCGGATCGCCAGCGAGCGGCGCATGCGCGGCAAGGAGGAGTTCCGCAAGCTCGGCCTCGCCGACTGCGTCATCGTCTCCTTCGGCAAGAGCGGTCGCACCTGGCTCCGCGTGATGATCTCGGGCTTCTACCAGAAGAAGTTCGGTCTGAAGGAGAGCCTGATGATCGGCTTCGACAACGCCCACCGCAAGCACCGCGGCGTGCCCAGGATCTTCTTCACGCACGACAACTACCTGAAGGACTTCACCGGGCACGATCGTGACAAGAGCGACTACTACGGCAAGAAGGTCGTGCTGCTCGCGCGACACCCCGGCGACGTGGCGGTATCCCAGTTCTTCCAGTGGGAGCATCGGATGCGGCCCCACAAGAAGAAGCTGAACGCCTACCCCGATCACGGCGAGAAGGTGGACGTCTACGACTTCGTGACCGGCGCCGAGGCCGGACTGCCGAAGATCATCGACTACATGAACCTCTGGGCGAACGAGGCCCCGAAGATCGCCGGCTTCCTGCTCGTGCGCTACGAGGACATG
>JBFIHP010000748.1:0-2221 GCA_041601735.1 Planctomycetota bacterium
CGGATTGAGACCTCGTTTAGCGTGATGGTTCGCGGCATTTCACGTGAGGCCGCGACGAGTTTCGCCGCTCGTGTTCTTGCGCATCCCGATCCGAGAGAGTCTTCGATTCCGAGCCTCGTCGCTTCGGGTCCCCCTGCGCTGCGGCCTCTCGCACGACAACCTGTTGCACTACCCTGGAGAACCCGATGAGAACAACCGCATTGCTGCTCATCCTGATCGCATCGCTCGCGGGCCTGACGACGGCCCAGACGATGCTGGTCAACGAAGTGGGCACCGGTACCACCGATTACGTCGAATACCTCAACGTCAGCAACGCCGCCGTCGCCCTCGGCGGCTACCAGGTCTGGTTCGGCAACGTCCCGTCGAATACCTTCGGCTACGGTGTGCCCGCCGGCGCCATGGTCAACCCGAACCGTTGCCTCATCTTCACCGACAACGGCGGCGGCCTCCCGACCCTCCAGGCCGGAACCGCGGCCTACAACATCCCGGCCAACACCTACAAGTGGATGCCCGGCGATCCCGGTTCCTGCTCGATCCTCGACGCGTCGGGCAACGGTCTCGACTTCTTCGCCTGGGGCAGCCCGAATCCCGAGAAGGCCCTGAAGGGCAACGGCGGCACGCCCACCAACTGGGTCGATCTCGGAGCCGGTGCGCCGAAGTGGGGCCCCGAGTTCGGTGTCAACACGAACGACACCTTCATCCGTCACACGCGCGCGGACACCGACAGCGCCGACGACTTCAGCATGACGACCGCGGCGAACTTCTCGCCCAGCTACATCAACAAGTTCCAGACCTTCACCAACGTTGACGGCCTGCCGCCGACCGCGAGCTTCACCGCCAACCTGACCTCGGGCGTCTCGCCGCTCACCGTTCGCTTCTCGAACACCTCGACCGGCGACTGCCAGCTCGGCACCGTGACCTGGGACTTCGATGCCACGGCCAACCCCGGCATCAACACCAGCAACCTCTTCAACGACTCCTTCATCTTCGCGAACGCTCCGGGCACCCCGGGTGGTTCGGTCGTCAACTACGACGTCACCCTGACGCTCATGGACACCTGCGGCGGCATGGCCGTCTCGCCGGTCACCACGATCGCGGTCACCGAGCCGCTCTCGGCCTTCCCGCAGGTCTACCCCTACCTCGAGGACATGGAGGGCCCGACCGATCCGGATACCAACACCGCGATGTCGCCCTTCACCGGTTGGGAGGTGAACCGCAGCAGCACGAACGCCCGGGTCCAGACGGTCGATCCGCGCACCGTCGGCGCGCCGATCAACTACGATGACGTGCCGCGCGCTCAGCCGACGACGGTCGTCATGGATTCGATCGCCAGCGCGCTGCAGACCACGCAGGAGATCGTCCTGCACCTCGATGCCGAGTCCATGTTCCTCCTGAACGGCGGCGCCGGCTTCCGCATCGTCCTCTGGGCTCAGCACAGCGGCGAGACCCCCGGTTTCAACGACCTGATCTTCTTCCAGGACGGCGTCACCATGGGTGACGCGACGGACAGTCAGGGCAACATCCTCACCGGCACTCCGGGCCTCGACGGCCTCCAGGAGTTCTTCGTGGCGGATCTGATCACCTCGATCGGCCCGGCCGACACCTGGACGCGTCTCGAGTACAACTTCGACTCGACCTTCTTCACCAACAACGGCATCACCGTTCCGACCGGCCTCGGTCTGCTCACCGACTGCCGCTTCGTGATCCGTCACGAGAGCAACGGCACCTACGCGGGCGGCGAGGGTCTCCTCATCGATCGCGTGCAGATCCTGACCCAGAGCGTCACGCCTCCGGGTTGGGCCGGCGTCCCCGGCTTCGCCGTCATGGACGTCTCGCATGCCGCCAACGTCAACGATCACTTCGTGGGCTACCCCGGTGACGAGAACGGTCCGCATTTCACGACCATCACGGGCCAGGGCACGATGGAGATCGACATCGAGGGCGAGATCAACCAGCCGATCCTGCTCCTGACCGGTCCGCTGAATCCGGGCGTCGCCGACTACACGGGCATCAGCCCGCTGATCGGCAAGTTCGACATCGGCGGTCCGCTCGATCCGATGGGCATCCCGACCAGCCTGGTCGTGCTCGCCGACGGCTCCGGCCAGCAGCTGCCGCCGACCCTGTTCAACCTGATCTGGAACACGGGTCTCGACGGCGTCTTCTCGCTGAGCGCGGCGCTGCCCCCGGGCATCCCGAGCGGCTTCGCGATCCCGATGCAGGC
>JBFIHP010000749.1:0-2208 GCA_041601735.1 Planctomycetota bacterium
CCGACAGCTCGACCGGCGTTCAGATCGCCGCCTGCAATCCGTGCAAGGCCAAGAAGGCCGCATGCAACCCCTGTAATCCTTGCCGGGCGAAGGGCAATCCCTGTGCGGCGAAGAACCCGTGCGCGGCGAAGAACCCGTGCAATCCATGCGCCGCCAAGAAAAAGCGGATGTAGGACCGAGAAAGCCAAAACGCCGGTGCGCCGGCGTTTCGTGTTTGCGAAAGCGCCCTCCTCCCGGGGAGGGCGTTTTCCGTTGGACCCGCGCCGCGGATGCGGAAAATAGTCTATACTTTCAAGCGATGAAGCCGCGACGATACCAGCCCACCCAACTCTTTACCGGCCTTTCCGCCCGGCTGCTGGTGTTGACCGTCTTCTTCGTGATGCTTAGCGAAGTCTTCATCTACGCGCCGTCGATCGGCCGCTATCGGCTGATCTCCGAGCTCGGGGCGGGCGCCCAGGGCGTCGTCTACCTCGCCGAGGATGAGCGCATCCGGCGCCGGGTAGCGCTCAAGGTGCTCTTCGGCGGACTCTCCCACTCAGTCGAGGCCAGGCTGCGTTTCGAGCGCGAGGCATCGGTCACCGGCAACCTCAACGCCCCCGGGATCGCGAGGACCTACGAGTTCGGGGAGGCCGACGGGCTGCTCTTCATAGCGATGGAGTTGGTCGAAGGCCAGACACTCGCCGCACGGATCGCGACGGCACGGAGTTCCCCGGAAGCGCGATCGAGCGGCGCGCTGTCGCTCGACAGCACCCTGCCGGATGAGCCGTCGAGCTCGGGCAAGAGGGCCCAGACCGCGTCATCGCGCGCACAGGAGAGCCGCGGAGAGCGGTGGCCGCGATCGGCAGCGCGTTTCATGATGGCCTGTTGCCGCGCGCTCCACACCGCTCACAAGTCGGGTCTCGTGCATCGCGACATCAAACCCGGGAACATCATGGTGCGCGAGGACGGGAGCCCCTGCATCCTCGACTTCGGCCTGGCCCGTGACGACTCGGAAGCCGGGATGACTCTCACCGGAAGCCACGACAGATTCGGAACGCCTAGCTACATGGCACCGGAGCAGGTGATGGGAAGGAACCGAGAGGTCGACTGCCGAACCGACGTCTGGGCCCTCGGAGCCGCGCTCTACGAGTGCTGCACGCTCGAGCGCCCATTCCAGGCGCCGACTCTCGACGAGCTCTACGAGAAGATCAAGCACGAGGAGCCGAGGGCGCCCCGCACGCTGAATCCCGAGATCCCGAAGGACCTCGAGGCGATCATCCTCACGGCGATGGACAAGGACCAGCACCGGCGCTATGTCACGGCCGAGGACATGGCGGATGACCTGAACCGACTCCTTTCACATGAGCCGGTCCTGGCAAGGCCCGCCGGGAGAATGATCAAGTCACTGCGTTGGGCCCAGCGCAATCCCGTGATCGCAACGCTGGCGTCGGTCGTGCTCCTGCTGTCTCTGACGGCCGCCGTCGTGTTCTACATGAAGGAGAAGGACACACGCCATGCGCTCGAGAAGGAACAGGTCGCCCTCAGAAAGGAGAAGGCAGCCAAGGCGGAGCGAGACGCGGCACTCGCGGATTATCTCCGCCTCGCTGACGTGAAACGTCTGAAGGACGCGAAGGCTGCCGCGGCCGAGCTCTTTCCACCACATCCGGACCTCGTTCCGAGGATCGATGAGTGGCTGACGCGCTATCGCGCGACCTTCGAGCACCTCGCCTCGCACGAGGCGGCCCTGCTTCAGATCCGCGAGGCCGCTCTCCCCTACTCGGACGAGGATCGCGTGCGAGATCACGCGGACACCCTCACCGAGATCGCGTCTCTTCGATCGGAGCAGAATGGAATCGAGGCCAGGCTGGATGGGAACGGAACGGCCGGGCTCATGGACCGGTCAAGGGAGATCGAGAGCCGGCTCGCCGTCCTCCGCGATGTCCTGACGACCCGGAAGTCCTGGTCCTTCGAGGACGACAACCTGGCCTTCATGCACGAGACGCTCGCGCAATTGGTCGCCGACCTGAAGAGGGAGTCCGAGTCAGACGGCCTGCTGCCGGTCGTAAGGCGACTGCTCGAAACCTCGAAGACCATCGAGGCGGAAACGGTGGATGGCTTCCTCGAGGAGTGGTCGCGTACGATCGAGGGGGTGGCAAGGTCTCCCGCCTACGGCGGCCTGACTCTCAGTCCCCAGATCGGTCTCATTCCGCTGGGAGCGGATCCCCGCTC
>JBFIHP010000750.1:0-2203 GCA_041601735.1 Planctomycetota bacterium
GCACGAGGGACTCCACGAGCGCAGCTTCGTCCTGGGGCCGGCCGCCGACGTGGCGCCCGATGCGCGCCATCCCGTTCGCGCCGAGACCGTCGCCTCCCTGGCCCGTGAGGTCGGCGATGCAGGCATCCTCGAGGTCCTGGAGGAGAGGGATTGGTTCCATGCCGTCGGTCATCCGTCGCCATAGCGATCTCGCGACCCTCGTCGCCGACTGGCGCGCCCTGTCGGCGCGCATCGGCTTCGTCCCCACGATGGGTGCGCTCCACGAGGGCCACGCCTCGCTCGTGCGCGGAGCCCTCGACGAGTGCAACCGGGTCGTCGTCTCGATCTTCGTCAATCCGCTCCAGTTCGATCGCAAGGACGACCTCGAGTCCTACCCCCGCGACGAGAAGAAGGACCTGACCTTCCTCGCCGACCTGGGCGCGCACGCGGTCTTTTTGCCGACGCCCGCCGAGATCTACCCGGAGGGCCACGTCACCCGGGTCGTGCAGCGCGGTCTGACCGATCGTCTCTGCGGCGCGAAGCGGCCGGGGCACTTCGACGGCGTCCTCACGGTCGTGCTCCAGCTCCTGAACATGGTGCGCCCCGACGCGGCCTACTTCGGCCTGAAGGACTACCAGCAGGTCGCGGTGATCCGGCGGATGGTGCGCGATCTGCGCGTCGGCGTCGAGATCCGCGCGCTGCCGACCCTGCGCGAGAAGGACGGCCTCGCGATGAGCTCGCGCAACGCCCTGCTCACGCCCGAGCAGCGGACCGAGGCCCCGCGCATCCGCGCGGCGATGCTCGCCGCCGACGCGGCCTTCCGCGCGGGGGAGGCCGACGTCGCCGTGCTCGTCGATGCGGCGAGGTCGGCCATCGCAGCCGTTCCCGGGGCGCGCATCGACTACGTCGAGCTGGTCGATTCCGACGAACTCGCTCCGCGCGCCGAGGCGCGCGAGGGCGATCTCCTCGCGGTCGCCGTCTTTCTCGGTCCCGTTCGCCTGATCGACAACCTCCTCCTCGGTCGCGAGCCCTTGCGGTGACGGCGGTCGTCGAGGAACGCGCCTATGCCAAGGTCAACCTCTGGCTCGAGGTGCTCGGGCGGCGACCCGACGGCTATCACGAGCTCGAGACGGTCATGCACGAGGTGGCGCTCGACGATCTGGTCGTGGTCGAGCGGCGCCACCGCGGCGTCGACCTCAGGGTCGAGGGCGCCGACATCGAGGTCGATGAGAGCAACCTCGCGCTGCGCGCCCTGCGCGCCCTCGAGGCGAGGGTCGGCCGCGAGCTGCCCTGCGCGATCAGACTGGTGAAGCGCATTCCGGCCGGTGGCGGCCTCGGCGGCGGCAGCTCGGACGCCGGCGCGGTGCTCCGCGCCCTCGATCGACTCCACGATCTCGGCTTGACGCCGCGCGAACTCGAGGAGGTCGCGGCCGGTTTCGGTTCGGATACCGCCTTTTTCGTCCGGGGGGGCAGCGCGATTTGTCGCGGCCGCGGCGAGATCGTCGAGGCACTCGACTCGCCGGGTGAATTGACCTTCCTGCTCGTCCTGCCGGGCATTCACGTGCCCACGCCGGCCGTTTTCAAGGCTTTGCGATTGACCGGCCGATCGCGTGAGCCGTATCATCTGCTCACCGCCTTGCGTGCGCGCAAGCCCGCGGCGATTCGCGCCCAGCTCTTCAATCGGCTCGAGGAACCGGCCCTGCAGCTGCATCCGGAACTCGGTCGAGTCCTCCATCTGCTCGAACCGGAAGGCGCGCGGATCTCCGGCAGCGGGTCTACGATCTTCTGCCTCTGCGACGATGTGGATCAGGCCCGGGCTCTCGGTGAACGCGTGCGCGGCGAACTGGGGCTGGAGGCGCAGGTCGTGCGCTCCGCCCGACGCTGATCACTCGGAGACGAGCACCATGGAGATCACCGAGGTCCGTGTGAAGCTGCTCCCGGGACAGGAAGAGGGCGACAAGCTCAGAGGCTTCTGTTCGATCACCATCGACGGAGCCTTCGTCGTGCGCGACATCAAGATCATCCACGGCGGCAGGGGAACCTTCGTCGCGATGCCCTCGCGCAGGATCGAGATCCACTGCAAGGAATGCGGCCAGAAGAACCATCTCCGCGCGCGCTACTGCAACGACTGCGGCCAGGGCCTGGGGCAGCGGAGCGTCGATTTCGGTCAACGCGAGCGGCTCTTCGTGGACGTCGCGCATCCCGTCAACAGCCGGGCTCGCAA
>JBFIHP010000751.1:0-2192 GCA_041601735.1 Planctomycetota bacterium
CGAGGGCGCCGGGGTCGGCGGTCACCGCCGCGAAGAGCGTGTAGAAGTTGTTCGGACCGGGCGTGACGCCGAAGAGGTCGGGCACGGCCTGATTGAGCCCGAGGCCGTCAACCAGGGTGTAGAAGTTGCCGTTGCCGCTGATGTCGAGCCAGATGTCGCCGTCGACGACCGGCGGGGTCTGGGCCGCAGGCTGGATGCCGACGCTGAAGCAGATCGAGAGCGGCGAGCCGGCGGGGACGCGCGGGTCGGCGAACTGGATCGCGATCGGCTCGCCCTGATAGGCCTCGGCCGTGTTGTCGAAGTTGACCGCGTCGGAGGGGTCGTTGGCGGTGAAGAAGTCCAGCACGGCGCCGTTGTCGGTCTGGCCGAGCTGGGGAATGCCGGTGAGGCCGTCGAAGCCCGCCGGTGTCGGGGGGCAGATCTGGGCGCCGGCCGTCGAGGCGAGGAGCGCGAAGATCAGGGCGAGGGCCGCTCGTTCGAGCAGGTTGTTCATTTCGGGAACTCCAGGTTTGGTCCGCTGCCCCGGTGATAGCAAATGGGCGGGCCCGGCGGCGAATCGAATCGATCCCTGCGCCGCGAAACCGCAGGATCAGGTCCGGAGCGGGTGAATTGCCAGGATCAGCGGCCGGCGAGGAGCAGGCCGTAGTAGAGCGTGAAGGCGCTGACGAGAAGCAGGCCGTCGAGCCGTCCGAGGCTCCGCCCGCGGAGCATGAGCGGCAGCATGAGCGCGGTGATGGCGATGAGCCAGTAGAAGTCCGAGCCCGCGGCGCGCTCCGAGATGGCGAGCGGGCCGAAGAACGAGGCGATCGGCAGCACCAGGGCGAGGTTGAAGATGCAGGAGCCGATGATGTTGCCGACCGCGATCTCGCTCTTGCCGCGCAGCGCCGCCAGGGTCGAGACCGCGAGCTCGGGCGCGCTCGTCCCGAAGGCGACCAGGGTGAGCCCGATCATGTGCTGCGAGACGCCCCAGGCCTCGGCCAGCTCGCGACCGCCGTCGAGGGCGATGCGGGCGCCGTGATGCAGGGCGAAGATGCCGCCGACGAGGTAGAGCAGATCGACGGCGAGGGCCCGCTGGGCGGGGTCGAAGTCCTCGGTGACGGCGGCGGCCTGTTCCGTGCGCCGCGCCGCGCCGCTCATCCGGATGCGGAGGTAGAGGAAGAGCGAGAAGGCCAGGCAGACCGCGAGGAGCAGGAGCCCGTCGAGCTCGCTCACGAAGCCGTCCCGGGCCGTGAGGCCGAAGAGCAGGGTCGCGAGGAACATGAAGGGGTATTCGGCCCGCAGGGTCCGGCTCTCGATCGCCACCGGACGGAGGATCGCGGCGAGGCCCAGGATCGCGCCGATGTTGAAGATGTTCGAGCCCACGAGTCCGCCGACCGCGATCGCCCCGCCCCCATCGAGTCGATCTCGCACGGAGATGATGAGTTCGGGCAGGGAGGTCCCGATCGCCACGATGGTGAGTCCCACGGTGGCCGGCGAGATGCGCAGGCGGATGGCGATGGAGACGGCGCCGCGGACCAGGATCTCGGCGCCGAGAAGGAGCAGGACGAGACCGCCGGCGACCTGAAGGAAGGATTCCATCGGCGGCTTGGCTTCCCCCTCGATTGGCGACGATCGGTCGCTGCGGCCCGAGTCTCGGGATGCCCCGGCCTGACCGCGAGCGCCGGCCCCGGGGCCAAGCCGGCGGACGGGCCGGTCCCCGCGAGAGGTGGCGCCCGGAATCGAACCGGGTTGGACGGATTTGCAATCCGTTGCCTAACCGTTCGGCCACGCCACCCTGCGACTTCCGGATCCAGTCCGGAGCAGCGCCGCATTATAAGCGCCGGACCGGGCCCATCAAGGCGCGCCGCAGGGGGCCCCTCGGGGCACTCGGCGGATTTCGTCGGGAGCGGCGGAATTGCCCCTTCCTGCCCTGGCAGCGACAGTTACAATCGCCAGCCATGGAACGCGAACAACTCTTTGTAGACGTGCTCTTCGTCGGCGCCGGGCCGGCCAACCTGGCTGCGGCCTACCGCCTGGCGAAGACGCTCGAGGCCCAGGGACGCGAGGCGGAAATCGCCGTCATCGAGAAGGGCCAGGGCGTCGGCGACCACATCCTCTCGGGCGGGATCATGGATCCCCGCGCGATCGAGGAGCTGCTCGGTCCCGACTGGCGCAACGAGATCCCCGTGGACTCGCCGGTGCGCGGCGAGACG
>JBFIHP010000752.1:0-2189 GCA_041601735.1 Planctomycetota bacterium
CGATCCCGCCGAGCGGCAGGCCGTCCGAACGCCGGACGAGAAGCCCCCTGATGCCGGCTGTTACCGCAGCCCCCTCCGAGCGACCGGCCTCGGGGCGGAGACCACCGGCGATCTCGCCTCCGGCGCCGGGCTCGTCCGCATGACGCCTGGCCTTCAGCCCCTCGCGGGAGTCGGCCTCGGTCCGGGATTCACCTCCTGCGGGCGTCGCGAAGCCCTCATCACCTTCCTCCAGGAACCGGAAGAGGAAGAACCCTCCGGCGACGATCACGGCGAGCAACAGTGGAATGATCAGCTTCTGCACGATTCGAACTCCGTCCAGGCGGGAGTGGACACGGGACCGCGGGGCGACCGAGAGGCACGAAAGGGGCGTCTCTCCGAAGGGCCGCCGGCAGGCGGGCTTGCGCGATCATCGACTCTTCTTGTAATCTGCGAGCATCCGACCGGCAACGGGCGAAAGGTGGCTGATGAAGGTCAAGTTCTGGGGAACCCGCGGCAGCGCGCCGACTTCCGGTGATCGCTACGTCGAGTTCGGGGGAAATACTCCCTGCCTGAGCATCGAACTCGAGTCGACGCGCGAGGTTCTCGTGCTCGACGCGGGCACGGGCATACGTGAGCTGGGCGCCGCTCTGCTCGCCGACCCGGACGGCCACGACAAGGTCATCCACCTCTTCCTCACCCACGCGCACTGGGACCACATCCAGGGCTTCCCCTTCTTCGGGCCCGCCTATCACCCCGACTACCGGGTCCACGTCTACTGCAGCAAGAAGGCGGAGGACTTCCTCGCCGGTCAGATGTCCCCGCCCTACTTCCCGGTCGGTCTCGAGGCCATGATCGGTCTCGCGAGCTTCAAGGTGATCGACCACGAGAAGGCCAACGAGGTGGGTGACGCGACGATCAGCTCCATGCCGCTCCCGCACCCCCAGGAGTCCACCGGTTTCCGCGTCGAGGAGAACGGCCGCGCCCTGGTCTTCGCCACCGACACCGAGCACGAACCGCCGCGGATGAACCAGATGCTCGTCGAGTTCTCGCGCGGCGCGAAGGCCCTGGTCTACGATGCGCAGTACACGCCGGCCGAGTACGAGAGGGGCAAGCAGGGCTGGGGCCACAGCACCTTCGAGGAAGGAGCGCGACTCGCGAAGGCCGCCGGGATCGGACAGCTCATCCTCTTCAGCCACGACCCCTCTCACGACGACACGATCTGCCGCGACATCGAGAAGAAGGGCCAGGCCCTCTTCGCCGACACGATCGCCGCGCGTCAGGGCCTGATCATCGAGATCTGAGCAGCACCCCGTCCCCGACCAGCTCGGCGCAGAAGGACTCGACCGTCTCGGCGTCCGCGCCGAGCGCGGCGGCGAAGGCGACGCGACCCTCGAGTCCGAGCGGCTGCCGCGCCAGCTCGAGGAGGCCCGCGACCGCCGGGCTGAGTTCCTCCACCAGCACCTCGGGCAGGGCATGGGGATTGTCGCCGGGTCTTCGCGACAGGAGCAGGCGACCGGGCCGGGCGCGGCCGGGCGCCGGACGCTCCGGGGGTCGGCCCTCGGCGATGGCGACGCGAGCCGCCGCGGCGAGCGCCGCCAGCCCCTCGGGCGCCTCGTGGAGACGCTGGCCCGGCGCCAGCAGGACCTCGCCTGCGGCCAGCGCGGGCGCCGCCGTACGATCGCGCCGACAGCGCAGCATGGCGATCTCCAGCCGCAGGATGTCGCGCGCCAGCCCGGAGCCCTGAGCGAAGCGAGCTTCGAGGTAGCTCGCGAAGGCCAGCGGCAGGGCCTCGTCCGCACGGATGGCACGATGGAACTCCGACGAGGAGAAGAAGGCGTTGGAGAGACCCCGGACCGCCCAGGACTCCGGCGCGAAGGCGACGGTCAGCGCAAACTCCCCGAGGAGATTGCCGAGGGCCTGACGGCGGCGGGAATCCCCCCGATCCGCCCCGAGAGCCGCCGGATCGAGCTCCGCCAGCAGCGCGAACTCGGCCTCCTCGAGCGCGGGCTCGGCCTCGCGATCGCCGCCCAGCACCCGGGCACGGAAGCCCTCGTCCAGCAGCATGCGGAAGAGCGTCTTCTGCAGCAGCCGGTGGTTCACGCCCCGCCCCTCGTCGGACCGAAGCCGCGATTCAGGCGCTCGAAGATCGGCGCCACGCCCTCGATGGAGTTGCGCTCGGCTTCGAGAACGATCGCCTTCAGGTTCGGCGC
>JBFIHP010000753.1:0-2183 GCA_041601735.1 Planctomycetota bacterium
ATAGCCGCTCTGTCCGAGCGGCGCTCCTGCAGCAAGAGGAGCGCCGGCCTGTTAGGCCGGCAATCGTTGCGCTCGTGGTGTAGAGAAAGCCGCTCTGTCCGAGCGGCGCTCCTGCAGCAAGAGGAGCGCCGGCCTGATAGGCCGGCATTCGTTGCGTGCGTGGTGAAGTGAAAGCCGCTCTGTCCGAGCGGCGCTCCTAGGGCGATCCTGTCGCACTCGCCGACGGGGATTCCCCGCGGCATTGACTCGAGAGCGCAGGCTGCTTCCTCGTCACGACTACCGTCCGCCGAGCGGCTGCGAGCTCTCCAGCATCTTCTTGATCCGTTGATCCACCCGATGGTCGCGCAGCATGCGCGCGTGCAGACGCTCGGCCATGGCCCGGCGCTCGTCCTCGTGCGCGAGGTAGTGGGCGGCCTTCGCGCGCAGCTCGTCGACGTCACGGTAAAGGGCGATCTCCTCGTCCGCTTTGAAGAGCTCGCGGATCTCGGGCGTGTCCTCGCTGAGGACGAAGCCGCCGGCGGCCGCCACCTCGAAGACGCGCAGGGTCACGATGTCGGGCTGGTAGAGCCGGTTCATGTCGAGGTTGATGCGGCTGGTCGAGTAGAGGCGGTTGAGCTCGCGGCCGTGTCCCGCCGGGCCGCCGTAGTTTCGCGGCGGGAGGATCTCGGCCCAGGCCTCTTCGCCGCGAACGACGAGTCCCTGGTCGCAGAGGGCGCGCGCGAGGATCGTGCGCTTCTTCGCGGCGAGGCTCTCGCCGGCCACGACGATGAGGTCGATCTCGCCTTCCGGCGTCGACCAGTGCTCGGGAATCCGGCTCTCGGCGAGGGCCTTGCGCAGGAGCTCCTCGTAGTCGCGACGGCAGGGCTCGGTCGCCACTCTTTGCTCCAGGCCTTCGAGCTCGGCGAGGAAGCGGGGCCAGTCGGCCTCGGGCCGCCCGCCCGCCGACGCCAGGGCCTCGAGGGTCGCACGGTGCTTCCTGGCCTGATCGATCATGCAGGAGCCGACGAAGACGATGTCGGCTCCGGCTCCGGCCTCGTTTGATGTCTCGGGACGGCGAAGCTCCGGGTCGGCCGCCAGCGGCAGGAACTCGACCCGCGGGTAGCTGGCCTCGCGGAAGAGATCGACCCGGCTCTGGCGCCAGGTGAAGACGCGACAGGCCTCGCGTGCCCGGTCGCCGCGGCGCAGGACCGGGAGGGTCGAGGCCGAGGGATCGATCTCCCAGCAGATGTAGGGAAAGCCGAAGCGCCCGCCCAGCGAGCCGAGCTCGGGTCGGAAGTTGATGCTGAAGGCGAGCGCGGGCTCGAGCAGGGCCAGCTCGCGGGCGATCT
The DNA here is from genome assembly GCA_041601735.1 of Planctomycetota bacterium. Taxonomy (GTDB): domain Bacteria; phylum Planctomycetota; family DRQF01; genus JACKGY01. The sequence goes on from JBFIHP010000753.1 coordinate 1,329, forward strand.
GCTCCGGAGTCAGGGCGTCGGGGTCGAGACGGTAGATGTCGAAGCCCTCGGCCTCGAGGGCGCGGGCGCTCTCCTCCTGCAGGAGCTCTCCGAGCAGGACGACGGCGGTGCGGCCGGCGACCTGGGGCGGACTGCCCGCCACCGGGTCCTGCCCTCGGATGCGCTGCTCGAGGTGGCGGCGGTCCCAGTGGTGGAGGCTCTCGAGGAGGGGATGCAGGTGCATGCGGCGCAGCGGCGGCAGGGGAAGGCGCCGGATGCCAGCGCCGAGGAAGGGCAGGAGCCGACCCTCGGCGAGCGCGGCGCCGAGGTCGCGGGAGGCGAGCGCCAGCGTCATCAGCGCCGGATCGGACTCGTGCACGAGCAGACGGCCGCCCGCGGGCAGGGCGGCGAGGAGGGGTTCGATGCGCTCGCCGAGTCCGACTCCCTGGAGCAGCTCGTCGGCGGCCGAGTCCAGGCCCGCGATCGTCGCCGCGGGGCGAGCGAGTTCGTCCGCTTCCTCCTGCACCCGCAGCGGGTGGCGTCGGAAGACGCGGTGGACGCGCGGTCCCGTCGGCGTCGGGGCGACGTTCAGGGAGTCATGGATGCCCGCGCTTTCGAGCACCCGGGCGAGATCGGGTCGGACGGAGGCCAGGGCCTCGAGGTTGCGCCGCAGCGTCTCCTCGCTGAATCCCAGGTCGCTCCAACTGGTCCCGCTCATGGCGCCATGGTGGCGGAAAGCCGGAGATTCCGCCAGCGGCGACCGGGAGCCATGGAGCGCCTCGGGAGCGCCGCTCCGACAGAGCGGCATTCGCGCACGATGAGGATCGATGGCCGGCCTGTCTGGCCGGCGCTCCTGTGGCGTCAGGAGCGCCGCTC
>JBFIHP010000754.1:0-2182 GCA_041601735.1 Planctomycetota bacterium
CAATCGATCTGCACGAAGTCCCCGGTCGCCGCCAGATCGAAGAAGAGCCCGCCTCCTGCGAATGGTCCGTCGGCGGCGATGAGATTCGAGGCGAAGGTGTTCGTCGATGCGCCCGGAGCATTTCTGCGGTAGTGGACCTCACCCACGAGTCCCCCGATTCCGCTGAAGAGCGAGAAGAAGTACCCGCGCGCGTTTCCGGCCCGGAGGACGATCGACTCGTCGAGCGCGAACGACTCACCGACGGATGACGGAGACGAGTCGACTCCGAGAACGGAGGCGCCGGCCGTGGTGCTGGTGACGTAGAAGCCGCGGTCCTCGTCTACCGCGATCGGGACATCGAGGTCGAAGCCGACGTCGTAGACGCCCGAAATCGGCGCGTTGAATCCGGTCACCGATCCGACCAGCATCCAGGAACCAGGCGAGCTGATGACCGGGACGTGACTGCCGCCCGCGGTCGGAGTCCAGACCTCGAGGTCATGCGTTCCGGCGTTGAGATCCAGCGAGAAGCCCTCGACGGTCACCGGCTCGTTGGCATGGATGTCGAAGGTCAGGCCGTTCGTGGTTCCATTCCGCGGCGGCGTGACCAGGGTGGCCGGCTCGCCGGACGAACCCAGCTCGTAATGGATGCGGCCGTTGAACATGCGCGAGGGCCCACCCGCCGTGGTTCCCCCGAAGGTGGAGCCGAAGGGATAGCTCTTGCCGACGCCCTCGAAGATGTCCAGGTGCCAGGTCTGGGCCCGCAGGCCGCCGAAGTTCGCGCCGGAGGTGTATCGGATGTCACCGGCTCCGGTCCCGGTGACGTAGAGCCCCAGCGCGGGTTCGCTGCCCTGCAGCTCGATGTCGAGAGCGATGCCCAGGGGCATGAGCGCCGTATTCGAGGGCGTGGTCACCGTGTTCGACCCGACGAGGGTCCAGGCCGAGGGATCGGACTCGACGCCCACGAAGCTCCCGCCGTCGGTCACGCGCCAGACCTCGTAGGTCGCCATCTGGCCGGCGAAGCTGGGTATGACGTCGATGCCCGTGATCCGCAGATCCACGCCGGCATCGACGTCGAACATCACGCCGTCCTGCCCGTTGTTGTAGTCGATGGGCGTGGACAGGACATGCTGCGCGGATGCGTCGATCGTGGCCGCCGACGACAGCGTCACGGCCAGGAAGATGACTCGCAGGATAAGCCTCATGGGATCACTCCTTCTCATCGTTGGGTCGGGTGATTGCGAAAAGGAAACGAACCCATCCAGGATACAGCTGGTGCTCGGGTCTGCAAGCAGGCAGCGAACGAGTCGGATTCCGCACCGCCACTCGCTCACGCGACTCGTACGGGTTGGGCCGATCGTCCCGGGTCGGTCCATCCTCGTCGAGCACCGACCAGAACGACTCCGACCCTGATCCACCGGCAGCGCCCGGAGGCCGAGCCGGTCCCGCAGTCGTCCGTTCATCGCATCCCGACCTCGTCCATGAAAACCGCCGGGCCCTCGTGATCGAGGACCCGGCGGCGCTGTCACGTCCGGTTGACGACGTCTCGACCTCGCTCGAGCGCGAGTTCGGGAAGCCGACGCAGGTCGCTAGTTGACGACGTCGAGCTGCACCATGTTGGTGAGCGCGATGTTGATGTTGGCGCTCAGGACGCCGGCCTGGAAGTTGTAGGTCTGCCCCACCATGAAGGGCGGCAGCGGGAAGGCCAGCTGCAGGGCGCCCGTCGAGTTGGTCAGGAACAGGCTGTTGATGTAGCCCGGGTCGGCGCCGAAGGCGAGCTGCTCCAGGAAGGAGAAGGTCATGGGACCCGGATTGAAGATGCCGATGTCGAGCTTGCCCGGCACGAGGAAGTCCCAGCCGTTCGGGTTGAAGAGGCCCTGCAGCAGCAGGACCGGCTGGTTCGGCTCGCCCTCGAACTCGAAGACGACCGGCGTCGAGGTCGAGGCGTCGGCGAAGTAGGGACCCGGCAGGTTCGAGGCCACCGGCTGGCCGTTCTTCTCCCGCGCGAAGTTGATGTCCATGACGCCGAGGCCCGGACGCGGCTCCTGACCGGTGCCGACACCGATGATCTTCACGTTGTCGATCGCCCAGTGCCAGTCGAAGTCACCGATGTAGCGGAAGCGCACCCGTGCATCGCTCGCGCCGCCGGCCGCCGCCGTGATGTCGAAATGGGCGTGCTCCGGGTTCGTGGTCCCGCCTCCCGTGC
>JBFIHP010000755.1:0-2181 GCA_041601735.1 Planctomycetota bacterium
GCCGGCCGCTCCCAGCGCGCGGGCGATCTCGAGGCCGATTCCGGAGCTGCCTCCAGTCACCAGGAAACGTCGATTCGCGAAAGTCGGCATGATCAGGACTCCTCGGGGACCTTCCCATGATAGGGGCCCGACTTTCTCTTACAATCCGACGCGATCGAACGAGTCCCGAGCAGCGAGTCTTCATCCTCATGTCGAACAAGAACGACACCGAGATCAACAGCATCGTGATCCCGGCCCTGGCCGCCGGAATCTTCTGCGTCGCGGTCGTCCTGATCCGCGCCTTCGGTCCGGCCGCCGAACCCGAGGAACTGCCCGAGTCGAAGGAGACGCCCGTCCTGCGCTCCTGGCGTGCCGATGACGTCCACGAGAACTTCGCCCGCGCCGTCCTCGCCGGGCTCGATCTCGACGGCGACGGCTTCGACGACGTCGTGATCGGGGCACCGGGCGGGCCCGAGGGCGGCCAGGTGCGGGCTTTCTCGGGCCGCAGCCGCGCTGCGCTCTGGGAGCCGGTCACGGCCCCCGAAGGCCTGGGCGGCTTCGGGTCCAGCCTCGCCTTCCAACCCGACGTAGACGGCGACGAGGTGGCCGAGATCCTGGTCGGAGCGCCGCGCGAGGGCGCGGGCGCCGTCGTCATGCTCTCGGGCCGGACCGGTCGGCCGATCCTCCGGGCCCCCGGCCTGAGCCGGGGTGAACGATTCGGTGCGAGCGTCGTCGCCCTCGACGACGTCGATGGTGACGGGGTGCACGATTTCGCCGCCGGCGCGCCGGGCAGCGATCGCCGCAACGTCATCGGCGCGGTCCGCATCGTCTCGGGTGCCGACGGGACCATCATCAACAACCTCAGTTCGTCGCCGAGACTGGGTGACCGCTTCGGCTTCTCGCTGACCGCAATTCGCGACATCGACGGCGACGGATCGGCGGAACTCGTGGTCGGAGCGATCGGCGAGGGACGGAACGGATACCGGGCCGGTGCGGTCCGGGTCTACTCGCCGCGGACGGGAGTCCTGCTCCACCGCCTCGACGGCGACGAGGCGAACGCCCAGTTCGGCCACGACCTCGATTCCTGCGGCGATCGCGACGGCGACGGCATCGATGACTTCCTTGCCTCGGCCTGCAATCCGACCGGCCGCGGCTACGTGCTCCTGGTGAGCGGCAAGACCGGACGACCGCTCGCGCGGTACGAGGAGGGAGCGCACAACGACTTCGGTCACAGCGTCGCCGCCTGCGGCGACATGAACGGCGACGGCAGGCCCGACCTCGCGGTCGGCGCACCGCTGGAGAGCCACCAGGATCTCGGTGACGTGGGCGCCGTCTACGTCTTCTCGGGCCGCGGGGGCGAGCTCCTCGGCCGCCTTTCGGGCAATCGCGAGGGTGGGATGTTCGGCAGGGACATCGACGGCCTCCGCGACGTCAATGACGACGGCATCCCCGAGATCGTCGTCGGCGCCCGACATCGCTGCATCGCGACCTATCTGCTCCAGCCCTGACAGGACCGAATCATGCGTACCTTCACGATCATCCTCATCGCTCTCTTCGGACCCGGGCTTGCGGCCCAGGAGGAGAAGGCCGTTCAATCGGAACCCGCCGCCGACCGGCAGGAGATCGCCGGTCTGGCCCCGGGCGACCGCTTCCTCATCAAGCGGAGCAAGGAGCGCCTGGGCCAGCAGGCGACCCAGACGATGCTGCTCTCGCGCTCGACCAGCACCATCGAACTCGAGGTCCTGAAGAAGCTCGAGAACGGCGGCCGCCGTCTGCGCTGGACCCTGACCTCGAACGACATCCAGGCTCAGGGTGACGCGGCCCTTCAGACCGTGCTCCTGGAGCTCGGGAGGCGGACGAAGGGCAAGTTCTTCGACTTCGACCTCGATGCGGAGGGCAAGCCCACGGGCCTGGTCGATCCGCAGGCCGTCATGACCTCCTACGGCGAGCTCATCGACGAACTCTCGGCCTGGATGAGGGAGAAGGGCATCCAGGAGCAGGTCGCGACCAGCATCCTGGCCGGCATCCGCGGCTTCACCGACGAGAAGACGGTCGTGGACCTGTCGCTGCGCGACGTCCGGATCGTCTTCTACCGCCCGAGCCCACTCCCGAAGCCGGGCGGGAAGATCGAGCGGACCGCGGAGATCGCCAACCCCTTCGACCCCGAGAACGGCGAGCCGGTGCCGAGCCGGATCAGCACCC
>JBFIHP010000756.1:0-2178 GCA_041601735.1 Planctomycetota bacterium
CCGGGCGCGCCGATCAGCTCGCGCGTGCCGCGCCAGAGGAAGAGCGGCAGGAAGAGCAGCCAGGGCGCGAGCGCCGGTGGCAGTCTGCGGAGGTAGAAGTGCCAGGGCTGGAGATGGGCGAGACCGCTCTGCGCCCGCTCGACGACGTTGCGCATGAAGAGCTCGTCGCGCACGAAGGCGAAGCCCGCCTCCCAGGTCGCGAGGCCGAGCCAGAGCGCCGACGGGAGGAGCATGAGCAGGATCATGCCGAGGGTCGCGCCCCGGAAGTCGAGACCCTCCGGCCGCGGCGGCCGGCCGATCAGCCGCCAGACGCCGAGGAGGAGGAGGACCAGCAAGGCGAGCGGTCCCTTGACGACGATCGCGAGGCCGAGCACGAGGCCGGCGCGCAGAAGGAGCCGCGGCCGGCTCTCCTCGAGGGCGCGGAAGCCGTCGAGCGCGGCCCAGGTCGCGAGGCCGGCGAAGAGCATGTCGAGCTGGGCGTTGCGCGCCTGCCAGGCGAAGCTCCAGGTGGCGAGCGGCAGGAGGCCGGCGAGGAAACCCGCGTGGGCGCCGGTCGCGCGCCCCACCGCGAGGCCGCAGGCCAGCACGAAGATCATCGCGCCGAGGACGGAGGGCAGCCTCGCCGCCCATTCGTCCACCCCGCCGCGCAGGAAGGCCGCGGCGCGCACGAGCCAGAAGAAGCCCGGCGGCTTGTCGCCGTAGACCTCGTCGTTCAGGCGCAGCGCGGCGAGGGTCCCATCCGCGTCCATCTCGGCGGCGATCCGACCGTAGCGGGCCTCGTCCGGCGGCCAGAAGTCGCGCTCACCCAGCCCCGGCAGGGTCACCAGCGCGGTGAGCGCCAGGAGCAGATAGGCGATGAAGCGCATGCGGGGCCTCCGTGAGGATCGAGGTGGAGCAGCGGTCGAATCGCCCGGCTCCGCGGCCGATTTTGTCAATCGGGCTCCGGTGGCGAAAGGAGGGGCTGTGCTATAAGGGCCATTCCAACCGAGGCTAACGGGAAGAAAGCCTGAATCGATGGCCGCCCAGTCGGATCTCGCCTCCCAGTACGAGGCGCTCGCCAGTCCGCATCTCGACGCCCTGCTCCGCACGGCGCGGCGCCTCGTACGTGATGCGAACGAGGCCGAGGATCTGGTCCAGGACGCGCTCCTGAAGGGCTTTCGCTTCTTCGATCGCTTCGAGCAGGAGAGCAACTTCAAGGCCTGGATCTTCAAGATCCTGATGAACACCTTCGTCAACCTCTACCGCCAGAAGCGGCGCCGAGGGCCGACCGTGGACGCCGACATGGCGGCCGAGGTCGAGGCGGAGGAGCGTCCCGGCGCCGAGGTCGAGGAGATCCCGAGCTTCGCGGGCCGTGAGGAGGCGATCCTCGAACTGGTGGACGAGAGGATCAAGCAGGCCGTGCTCGACCTGCCCGAACACCTCCGCCTCGTGTTCAGCCTGAGCGCGGTCGAAGACCTGAAGTACCGCGAGATCGCCGACGTCCTGGACGTGCCGGTGGGCACGGTCATGTCGCGGCTCTTCCGCGCCCGGGCGATGCTGAAGGAGCGCCTCCGGGATCTGGCCGGAGGGGCGATCGACGAGGAGGCCGGGGACGCATGACCGGCCCGCCTCGTCAGGCTGCAGCAGGACGTGATTTGGGGAATAAGCGGCCCGGCCGCGGTGCTTTCCTAACTGGGTGCGAGCACCGGCAGGTGTCGCGAGCCCCGGAGGTCGCCGCAAGCGGCCCATCTTGATCGAGGTAATCACTTGAATCGCAACGAGTTCGAACAACTTCTCCAGCTGGTCCTCGACGGCGAGGCCGGAGCCGACGAGACGGCCCGCTTCGAGCTGGCGTTGGAGGCCTCGGTCGATTTCCGTGCCCGGCACGCCTTCGAATTGCGCCTCCGCGACCGGCTGCGCGACGTCCTGGACGAGGCGCCGGACGAGCTGGCCCGCGCCCGGGTGCTACGGGGATTCCGAGCGGCCCTGGCCGCCGAGTCCGCCCCGCGAGCGCCCGCCGCCTGGCGGCGCTTCCTGGTGCCGGCGGCGGCCGCCGCCGCGATCGTCTTCGCCTTCTGGCTCGGCTCCCGCACGGCGACCGACGACGGCGGCCCCGGTGGACCGCGCCGGGACCCGGGCCTCCAGGCCGAGCTGGATGCGCCCCCCGTCGCCCGTGACATCGTCAGCGCCATCAACGCG
>JBFIHP010000757.1:0-2177 GCA_041601735.1 Planctomycetota bacterium
CCGCAACGCGGGCGTGCGTGCCGCCACCGACGTCGAGGTCGTCGTGATGGGCAAGAACGTGTTCAGCCGGATCTCGGAGTCGATGGCCCCGCTCAAGGAGGTCCTGGTGAAGGCCATGGCCGAGCGTCAGGGCTGAGGACCAGCGATCAGCGCTCCGCGACGACCTCGAAGGCCTCGACCTCCATCTCCTTGCCCTTCAGGGCGTGCCGACCCAGGTCGCGGCAGTCGAAACGGTCCTTGATGAGCTCGTAGGTCGAGCGACCGACCACGACCATGCCGGGCTTCGCCACCGATGACTCGAGGCGGCTCGCGACGTTCACCGAGTCGCCGATGACGGTGTAGTTGCGCCGCATCGGCGAGCCGATGTCGCCGACGATGACCGGGCCGGTGTTGATGCCGACGCGCATCTGCACGGGCTTGGGCGACCGGATCTGCTCGTTGAAGTCGGCGAGGGCCTTCTGCATCGCCAGACCGGCCCGGCACGCGCGAGCCGCGTGGTCGGGTTGCTCCAGCGGCGCGCCGAAGAAGGCCATCATGCCGTCGCCCATGAACTTGTCGAGCGTGCCCTCCTCGGCGAACACGGCGTCCGTCAGCTTCTCGAAGATGCCGTTCAGAAGCTGCGCCACCTCGGTCGGGGCCAGCTTCTCCGACATCGCCGTGAATCCCGAGAGGTCCGAGAAGATGATCGTCGTCTCGCGCTCCTCGGCCATCATGTCGCCGATCGCGGGCTGTTCGGTGTCGAGCGTCCCCTCGACGATGCGATCGACGACGGCCGGCGAGTTGTACATCGCGAGGCGGCTGCGGATGCGCTGCTCCCGGTCGTAGCGTTCCCGCAGGCGAGTCTGCTCCACGGCGATGGCCGAGAAGATGCCGAAGGTCGAGAGGAGGCGAAGCTGGTCCTCGGTGAAGCGATTGCGCGGGTCACGGTTATCGACGTAGATGACGCCGCTGACCCGGCCCTCGTTGTACATCGGCGCGCACATCGCGGACTTGATGTTCAGCGCGAGGATGCTGGCCTCGCCCCCGAACCGATCGTCGCTGCCGATGTCGCCCACGATGACGGCCTGCTTCTGGCTGATGGCCTCCTGGGCGATCGACTGGCTGATCGCCATGGGCTCGCCGCCGTCCCGGATCGAGCGGAAGCTGTGGGGCTGGAGGCCGTCGGTCTCGTCGTGCAGGGCGATGCAGGCCCGCTCCACCGGCAGGTTGCGGAAGATGAGGTCCAGCACCTTGCTGAAGACGTCGTCGAGGCCGTCGCTGGTGAGCAGGGCCTGGGCGGCCTGGTTGAAGAGGCCCACGGCCCAGGCCGCAGCCTTGAGTTCGTTCTGCTCGGACTTGCTGCGGCCCTCCACAGGTCCGGACACGCTCGATATCAGCGAGAGCTCGGCCATGTCGAAGACGGCGGTCTTGTTCGCCGGAACCGCCGAGCGATCGACGACGACGTTCTGCGGCCCCGTGTGTCCGGAGACCGGCACCTCGACCTTGACGTCGAACTCGCCGAATGTGACGACGTCGCCGTCACGGACGACCGCCTTGACCACCGGCTTGCCGTTGACCTGGGTGCCGTTGGCGCTGCCCATGTCGAAGACCGCCCACTCGCTGCCCTCGCGGAAGATGGTGGCGTGCTGCCTCGAGATCCGTTCCTCGGGAATCACCAGATCGCTGGCGGGAGAGCGCCCGACGACGATGCGATCGCGATCGAGGGTCACGACCTTCTTCTGACCGGCGAGTGTGTACCTGAGCGTGATGCCGTTGCTCTTGGCGGCCATGGCGGATTCCCTTGGACCTCGATTCCGCGACCATAAGTCAAAGCTCTTCCAGGATCAACGACGCTTGGTCGGGGGCTCGACTTCCCCGCCGCGGGTCGAGGAGGTTAGCATCCCGGCATGATCGTCCCGCTCTTCCCGCTGCGCCGGGTCTTCCTCTTTCCCGGCGCCATCCTGCCGCTCCAGATCTTCGAGCCGCGCTATGTCCGCATGGTCGAGGACCTGCTCGACACGGCCGGTCGTCTCGTGATCGGGACCACCGTGGGCGACGTCGAACCCGGTCTCGCCGGATCGCCGGCCGTCCATCCCGTCGCCGGACTGGGCGAGATATCCGGACACGAGCGCCTCCCCGACGGGCGCTTCCTGATCGCCCTCTACGGGCTCGATCGGGTCCGGATCGAGGAGGTCGAG
>JBFIHP010000758.1:0-2173 GCA_041601735.1 Planctomycetota bacterium
GCGGCGGCGAGAGCCAGCAGGTGGTAATGCGCCAAGATGGGGCCGACGTCCCGGTGCCGGCCGGCACCATAGGCGCGGGAGCAGAACGCGATGGCATTGCGCATCAGGCCCAGCCCGGCGGCCCAACCGATCAGGGCGCCGGCGCCCGCGCCGGCCGCGGTGCCGCCGACGATGGTCGTGGACGGGCTGCGGTCGGGGTTGGTCCGGCAGGCCGGCAGTGTCGCCAGCGGGATGATGATCAGGATCACCAGGGTCAATCGGCTCATCGTCAAATCTCCTCGTCGATCCGCTCGGTCGCTACGGACTACGTCCTCGTCCCCTTGTACGCGGGACGGGCGCCGTCGAAAGGCCGATTTCGGCCGATTTCGACCGAATTTCGCGTCCTGCGACGCTTCCTCAGCGGCGGTAGCGGATCACCCCGTCGGCCTTGTGGACCAGGCTGTCCTGGTAGTTGCCGCTATCCATCACCGCCAGGCCGACGAAGAGGAGGATGAAGAGGATGCCGACGACGAAGACGATCGCGTTGAAGACCCGGTCGTAGCGCAGGTGCATGAAGTAGAGCGCGACGATCGAGGCCTTCACCGTGGCGATCACCAGGGCGATCGCCAGATCGAACCGGCCGAGGTTGTGCGTGGCCACCCAGACCGTGGCCGCCGTCAGCACCATCAGGGCGCCGAAGACGGTCAGGAGGACCCGCACGGGGATGACGTGAGCGAGCTCGTTGTGCTCGTGATGATCGTGGTGGGTATCGCTCATGACGTCACCTCAATGAATCAGGTAGAGCAGCGGGAAGAGGAAGATCCAGATCAGATCGACGACGTGCCAGTAGAGCGCCGTGAAGTCGATCGGACCGAAGTAGCGCGGGCCGAAGTCGCCCCGCCGGGCGCGCAGGTAGAGCCAGAAGATGACGCCGATGCCGATCAGCACGTGGAGTCCGTGCAGGCCGGTCATGCAGAAGTAGATGCCGAAGAAGCTGCGGAGATTCTCCGGGGCCTGGCGCGCGGCCGGGTTGGGGATCTTCTCGCCGGCCTCGTCGGTGACGAACATCGGATTCCCGTCGGGGTCCTCGAGCGCGGCGAAACCGTCGCCGGGGAAGAGGCCGATGTGGATCTTGTGGTTGTACTCGACCGACTTGATCCCCATGAAGCCGGCGGCGCAGAGCAGGGTGACGATCAGGCAGAGCTCGAGCCCCCGCTTCTGGCCGAGCTGCGCGCAGCGGACCGCCCAGGCCATCGTGAGGCTCGAGAGGATCAGCACGGCGGTGTTCACCAGGCCCAGCGTGGTGTCGAGGTAGTCCGACGCGTAGCTGAACAGCTCTGTCTCGTTGGATCGGTAGACGCTGTAGGCCGTGAAGAGGCCGCTGAAGAAGAGCATCTCGGTCACGAGGAAGGCCCACATGCCGAACTTGCCCGAGTCGAACTGCTGCTGGGGATCGTCGAAGTGGTGCGCCAGGTGATAGGCGGGATCGACCTCGGCGTGGTCCTTGGTCGCGCTGCTCATCGCGCTGCCTCCTCGCTCGGATTGCTTCTCACGACGTAGCCGTCGATCTCGGAGTCGTAGTAGAGGTCGTCATAGACGTAGACCTCGTGATGAGGCGTTTCACCCTCGAAGTTGTGGTGGGGCGGCGGCGTGGTCGTGAACCATTCGAGCGAACTGGCGCCCCAGGGGTTGTCGGCGATCACCCGCTTGCCGCTCACGAGCGACTTCCAGAGGTAATAGAGGATCAGGAAGAGCCCGGCGGCCAGGACGAAGGCGCCGACGGTCGAGACCTGATGCAGGAACTGGAACTCCGGCAGGAAGTTGTGGTACCTGCGGGGCATGCCGCGGGTGCCCAGGACGAACTGCGGGAGGAAGGTCACGTTGAAGCCCACGAAGACGAGGAAGCAGGCGATGCGCGCCAGACGCTCGCTGTAGGCCTTGCCGAACATCTTCGGCCACCAGTAATGCAGCGCGCCGAGGAAGGCGATCAGCGTCGAGCCGACCATCACGAAGTGGAAGTGCGCGACGATGAAGTAGGTGTCGTGCAGGTGGACGTCGGTGGCCAGGGTGCCGAGGAAGAGCCCGGTGAGACCGCCGATGCCGAAGAGGAAGATGAAGCTCAGGGCGTAGAGCATCGGTGCGGCCAGGCTGATCGACCCCTTGTACATCGTAGACAGCCAGTTGAAGACCTTGA
>JBFIHP010000759.1:0-2170 GCA_041601735.1 Planctomycetota bacterium
GCGCAGCTCGTCGAGGATCTCGCGACTCTCGCGGAAGCGACCGCGATTCATGAGGAACTCGGCCGACTCCTCGAGCGCGCGACGGTAGGCGTCGCGGGCCGCGATCCGATCGGGGAACCGGCGGCGCAGATCCGCCGCCAGCCGGGTCGCGATCAGCAGGGCGCCCCCCTCCCGGCCCGGCGCGAGCTGACGGGCGCAGAACGAGTCGCCCGCGATCAGGTCGAAGTGGATGCGAAAGCGGAGCTCGGCGAGGGCGAAGTCGTCAGGGTGACGGGCGATGCCGGCCTCCAGCATGCCCAGGACCCGCCGGTACCAGCGCCAGCGCAGGTTGTCGTCGGGCTCGTTCTGCGCCGCGCCGTAGGCCAGCACCGCCGCCTGCCGGAACCAGATGCGCTGCTCCTCGGGCGCGAGACGGATCAGGCGCTCCTGGGCGTCGATCATCTCCCAGAACCTCCCCTCGCGCTCGAAGCGCTCGACCTGCGCCCAGAGCTGCTCGAGGAAGAAGGGCTTGAAGGCGCCGAAGACGAAGACGCCGTAGAGGCTGGTCGGCGCGTCGTCGAGGGCGAGTCCGCCGCGCTCGGCGCGGCCGATATCGAGCTGTCGGCGGCAGAACGCGAAGACGAGGAAGCAGAGCAGGATCGGCAACAGACCGAGAAGCCTCCGTCTCATCGCCCTCCCCTCCTCCGCACGAGGTAGCCCAGCAGGGTGGCCTCGATCGCCAGTCGTAGCGCCAGGTCGCCCGCGCGGTTCCATTCCGGCGAGACACCGCGGACGAGCATGGCGGCGACGTCGTGGCGGTCGAAGTCGGGCAGGAGGACGCGGAGGGCGGCCATCACCAGATCGCGCAGCACGGGGTTCGCGCCGGAGAGGACGCCGTCCTCGAAGAGGTCGAACGAGCCCGCGGTCAAGGCGAGCGCGAGGCTGAGCAGGAAGGCGCCGCCGGCGCCGACGAAGGCGCGCAGGAAGAGCGCGATGAAGCCGTAGACCGCGGCGAGCAGGCCGAGGATCAGGCCGCCGCGCAGGATGCCGGCGGCAAGCGAGCGATGCTCCCCGAGGATGACGGCGTCGCGACGATCGAACTTGACCAGCCAGGCCCGACCGAGGTTCTCGACCCGGATCTCGAGCCGGTCGATCTCCCGCGCGGGGAGATCCAGCGCGAAGCGAATCGGCTTGCCCTCGTGGATGCCGAGCACGCGTCGCCGCCGGAAGCCGGAGTCGGGATCGCTCAGGACGAAGGCCAGCGGGCAGAAGGACCTGGGCTCGACGCCCTCGCCGACCAGGACCAGCTTCGGGGCAAAGCGGAATTCGAGCGGCGTGTCCGGGTCGCGGCCCTCGATGTCGAAGACGAGGAGCGCGGCGTCGCCACCGGGCCGCGCGAAACCGGTGGTCCGTTCGTCGCCCGACCCCTCGGCCTCGATGACCCGGCGCAGCGGCGCCTCCTCGCCGGCGATGTCGCCGAAGCGGATGCCGACGTTCACGACGACGGCGAAGCCGATCGCGAGACCGAGCAGGGCGAGAACGGCGAGCAGGCCGAGACCGCGGCCCCAGTAGTGCCCCGTGTCGCCGAGGAGCCGCCTCGCCATGCCGTCGCCGACGGCGGGCGATTCGCGGCGGACCGCGAGCTGCATGCCGAAGACCACGGCGACGAGTACGAGGCCCGCGCCGGCGGCGCTGAAGGCCTGGTCGAGGACGCGCGCGTGCAACGCCGAGCTCGAGTTCGACCGGCAGGCGGTGGACACCGCGGAAGACGGCGAAGACGAGGAAGGCGAGCGGGGCGAGCCCGCGACGCGTGAGCTCGAACATCGTCACGCGGGCGTAGGCGAGAGCGCCGCGCGGACCTCGCCCGACCGGAGCCCGAACGGTCATCGCTGCGCGCTCGCGGCGATCAGGAAGTCCTCGAGCCCGCGCTCCGAGACCGAGCTTCCCTCGACCTTGAAGCCGGCCGCGGCCAGCGCGGCGGCGGGGTCGCGGCCGTCGCCCGAGGCGGCGGGGCCGATCGAGATCTGCCGCCGCCCGATCCGCTCCGCGAGCCCGTCGAGATCGCCGGCGAAGACGAGCCGCCCGCGGGCGAGGATCACGACGCGGTCGCAGAGCTCCTGGGCGTGACCGAGATGATGCGAGGCCATGAGCAGGGCCGCGCCCCTCTCCTTCTCCTCGCGCAGCACCTCGA
>JBFIHP010000760.1:0-2169 GCA_041601735.1 Planctomycetota bacterium
CGAGCGGCGCGGTCGCGGCGGCGAGGGCGAGGGCGACGAGCCGGCTCCCGGCGAACGGCGCGACCGCCGCGCCGAGATGATGAAGAAGTTCGACAAGAACGGCGACGGCAAGCTCGACGAGACCGAGCGCGAGGCCATGCGCAAGGAGATGGGCGAGCGTCGCGGTCGCGGCGGTCGCGGCGGCGAGGGCGAGAAGCAGGACTGAGTCTTTCTTCCTCGCGACGAGCAGGCGAAGGCGTCGCCCCAGCGGGGCGGCGCCTTCTTCGTGTTGGCGCTCTCAGGGTTTCGTCGCGCGCGGCCGGGCCTCGAGGTCGGCGAAGTCGAGCACGGCCTGGGCGATGCCGCTCACGATCCTGGTCATGTGCGCGAGATCGATCCGCTCGAACTCGTCCGAGGTCTCGTGGTAGTCCACGCCGCGCAGGCCGCTCGCGCTGATCGAGTGCGCGATGACGCCGCGCTGAGCGTAGGGCCAGTTGTCGGAGGCGGCGTAGAGCCGTGCCTCCATGGCGAACTGCCCCATCTTGACTCCCGCCCGCTTCATCGCCCGGGCCGCGATCTCCTCGAAATCGGACTTGCTCCGGCCCGTGACCCAGGCCTCGCCCTTCTTGCCTCTCTCGGGACGTCCGATCATCTCGATGTTCACCTGCGCGACGATCCGCTCGAGTGGCCAGGGTGAATCGGCCGCCATGGCCTTCGAGCCCAGGAGACCCTTCTCCTCGCCGCTGAAGAGCACGAAGAGGATGCTGCGGGCCGGCCGCGCCTCGGGCTTCAGGGCGCCGAAGAGCGCCGCCAGCTCGATGACGGCGGTGCTGCCGGAGGCGTCGTCGTTGGCGCCGTTGTAGATCCGATCGTCCTTGTCCTTGCCGCGCGGCAGTCCGACGCCGATGTGGTCGATGTGCGCGGTCACCAGGACGAACTCGTCCGGCTTCGAGCGCCCCTCGAGCAGACCCACGACGTTGCGCAGCGGGACGTCGGCGGCCGACGGTTCGGGGATCTCGAGGCTCAATTCGAGCTTGCCGTCCTCGAGCCGTCCCTCGGGCACGAGGAGGACCGGCGCGCCCCGGTTGCGCCGCCGGCCCAGGCCGGAGAGGGCCTCGCCGCGGCGCCAGAGTTCGCCGTCCTCGGCCACCTCGACGATCACGGGGCGTTCGAGCTTGCGCCGCATCAGGAGTCCCTTGGCGAAGGCCTCGGCCTCGTCGAGCCGCGCGGCCGTCTCCCGCGAGCAGGAGTAGGCGCCGCCGACCTCGAAGAGCCTGAAGTCCTTTCCCGGAACGAGCTCGATCGTCTCGCCGCCGCGTCGGATCTCGGCCTTGCAGTCAGCGGCTGCGATGCGCCAGCCCGGGACCTCGTAGCGGTACACGAATCCGCGCTCACCGAAGGCGGGCGCTATGCCGTTCTTCTTCAGCTCCTCGATCGACCAGTCCAGCGCCCGATCCAGCCCGGGACTCGGGCTGTCGCGGCCGGCCAGTTCGTCGGAGGAGAGGAACTCGAGGTTGCGAGCGATGCGCTCGCGGGAGGCCTCGAGGTCGCGCTCTTGCGCGGCGATCGATACGGCGAGCGAGACGAGAAGAGCGAGGGTGCAGGCGATTCGAGGCATGATCGGGCTCCGCCGTTCCTGGGGACCCGGCGAGGATAACCCGCCCGGCCCGGGGCGTCACCGGGAGCGCGGACGGGACCGATCAGGAGGGCTCGATCACGAGCGTGTCGCGAACGGCATCGGCGAGATCGTCGAGCGGAAAGGGCTTCGCGAAGGTTCGCTCGGCGCCGGCCTGGCTGGCCTGGTTGAGCAGCTGGGCGTTGGCGGAGGCGCTCAGGGCGAAGACGTGTGTCTCCGGGGCCTGTTCCCGGAGGTACTGGATGATCGCCAGGCCGTCCTCGTCGGGCATCAACATGTCCGTGATGACGAGGTCGTAGCGATTCGTCTTGACCAGATCGATCGCCTCGCGACCGCTCGCAGCCTCGTCGCAGAGGTAATCGCCGTCGTGCATCAGGCGCAATCTGAGCACTTCGCGCACGAGCGCTTCGTCATCGACAATGAGTAGGCGAGCCGTCATGCAGCGCTCCCCGGTGGTGGAACCCCCCCTCAGAGGTTCGGTTCGATTAGAACCTAACTCATGGTCAGTTCGGGACATTGGGGTACATACCCCATCTCGCGAATTCGGGACGGTC
>JBFIHP010000761.1:0-2168 GCA_041601735.1 Planctomycetota bacterium
GACGTAGACCATGCCGCGCGCCGGGAGCGCGAAGATCGCCGGGCCGTACCGGACGGTCGATTCCACGGTCGGCAGGACCCTCATGCCGAACTCGCCGAGTTCGAAGATCTTGTGACTGATGCCCTCGATCGCGACCTTCTCCGCGCCCCCGGTCGGGATCTCCTCGCCCTGGGCCGCGACGACGGTCTTCTCGTCGAGTCTGATCCTGAAGTACGAGTTCAGCCGGGGCTCGGGCTGGACCTCCCGGGGCGCCTCGGGCGCGAGCTGGAGGATGAGGAGCGAAAGAGCGATCAGGGTCTTCATGGTCTTCGTCCGCGCTGTGATGGCCAGGTGAGTCGGGGTTTCAGTTCTTCTTGCCGCCCGTACCGAGCAGCTTGCGCAGCAGTCAGGTGCCGCCGATGCCGCCCACGACGAAGACGATGCCGAGGGCGATCAGGACGGCGCGGAGCCAGAGGGCGTCGATGCCGCCGAGCACGGCGTAGCCGATCGCGGCGAGGCCCATGACGAGGCTGCCGAAGCGCTCGGGCTTGCTGAGGACGGGGTCGAGCTTCATCGTGTTCTCCTGGTGGCCAAGGGTCAGCGATCCGATTCCAGCTGGGTGATGCCGATCTCGCCCCGGGACCCGAGGGCGACGAGGCGTCCCTCGACGGTACTGCCGATCGCCGGATAGCTCTCCCGGTAGTCAGGGCTCTTCGGGATACCGGTCATCCGGGTGATCAGGAGGAGCACCGGAAAGCCGAGGCCCGCGTCGAGCCAGATCCCGAAGTGGGCATGCGCCACGACCTCGCCCGACAGGGTCTGCCCCGGGGTCAACGAGGCGCGGACCTCCGGCCATCGCGCCAGCGCGGCTTCGGTCTCCCAGTCCGAAAATCTCGCGCGCAGGTCGTCGCGCCAGGCCGGATCCATCTCGGTCGTCTCCTCGTTCGCCCGCCGGAGCCTTCGATTCGAGCATGCATCAGCCGACGCCGCAAGGTCGCGGGCAAGGAAGCGCCCGGAGCAGCCGCGCGAACGGAGGTCGCGTCGGTGGACCCGGCGCTCTCGAGGATCAGATCCGGACGACGATCTTGCCGCGCACCCGGCCGGACTCGAGGTGGCGAATCGCATCGGCGGCCTCGTCCAGCGGGAAGACGCGATCGACGAAGGGGGCGATCCTCCCGGCCTCGATCATCTCCCCGAGGGCCACGAGGTCCTCCCGCCGCTCCCTGGGGAACTGCGGCCGCAGCTTCTGGCGCAGGAAGGGCGACCAGAGCGCGGCGCGCAGCTGACGATCGACTCCGCCCAGCCGGCGCCCGCCCTCCTCACCGCCGACGATGACGAGCGTCCCCCTGGGCGCGAGCGCGCGCCGGAGCCGGGTCAGCGACCGATTGCCCGCGATGTCGACGACGACGTCGTGGGTCCGATCGCCGGAGACGCAATCCTCCTTCCGGTAGTCGATGACATGATCGGCGCCGAGCGAGCGGACGAAGTCCACCTTGCTCGTGCCGCAGACGCCGGTCACCTCGGCGCCGAGCATCTTCGCGATCTGCACGGCGAAGTGGCCGACGCCGCCGGAGGCGCCGATGATCATGACCGACTGAGCCGCCTGCAGCCGGCTCTCGAACTGCAGGGCCTGGAGCGCGGTGAGCGCCGAGACCGGAACGGCGGCGGCCTGCTCGAAGTCGAGGTTCCGGGGTTTCGTGGTGAGCTTGGTGGTTCGCGCGCAGACGTACTCGGCGAAGGTGCCCTGCGCGATGCCGAAGACCTCGTCGCCGACGGCGAGATCGCTCACCTCGGCGCCGATCGCCTCGATGGTTCCCGCCAGGTCCATTCCGGGCACCGGGTACCTGGGACGAAGCAGGCCGTAGCCCGCGATCCGGACGAGATGGGGCAGCCCGGTCATGAGGTGCCAGACGCCGCGATCGACGCCCGCGGCCGCGACCCGGATGAGCACCTCGTCGTCCTTCGGGACCGGCTTTCCGATCTCCGCCAGCCTCAGCACCTCGGCCCCGCCGTAGCGGTCCTGTACGACGGCTCTCATGACTCGCCCATCGCCATGGCGCTCACGCCGCCCCGCTCAGGAGCCGCGGGTCGCGAGCCTGCCGCCGAGGATGCCCATGGGGATGTAGGCGACGATGAGATCGAGGGCGTTGAACCAGGCCGGCGCGGGCAGCATGAAGGCCACCGCGATC
>JBFIHP010000762.1:0-2168 GCA_041601735.1 Planctomycetota bacterium
CGATCCGGCGGGTCTGGCGGTCGACGAGCCCCAGGCGCGTGCCGACCTCCATTTCTCCGGTCACTCGCACCTCCCCCTCGTCGCTCGGCGGCATGAACTCGGTCCCGATGAAGGGCATGAGCTGCAGGCTGCCGACGAAGACGGCGCCGCCGAGCAGGACGACGAACCAGCGCAGGCGCAGGACGGCTCGCAGTCCGTCGCGGTAGGCCTCGTCCATCGCCCGGAACGCCCCGTCGCTGGCGGCGATCAGGCGACCGATGGGACCGCGACGTTCACGTCTGCCGCCGAGGAGCTTCGAGGCCAACATCGGCACGACCGAGAGCGAGACCAGAAGCGAGCAGACCAGGGCGAAGGCGATGACGATCGCCAGTTCCTTGAACAGGATCCCGGAGACGCCGCGCACGAAGATCAGCGGCAGAAAGATGACCAGGGTGGTGATCGTGCTGGCGACGATCGCCGGCCCGACCTCGGACGCTCCTTCGACGGCCGCGGTCTCGTCGTCTTCGTCGCCCTCCTGCCGCCGCCGGAAGACGTTCTCGAGCACGACGATCGAGCTGTCCACCATCATGCCGACGCCGAGCGCCAGGCCGCCGAGGGTCATGAGATTCAGGGTGTAGCCGAAGCCGTAGATGAGCGCGAATGTGGCGACGATCGAGGTCGGGATCGCGACCGAGATGACGAGCGTGCTTCCGATCCGCCGCAGGAAGAAGAGCAGCACGAGGACGGCGAGTCCGCCGCCGTAGAGGACCGACTGCGTCACGTTCGCGATGGAGCGCTCGATGAAGTCGCCCTGGTTCGCGACCGAGATGAGATCGAGCTGCGGGTAATCGCGCTCGACGGCAGCCATCTCCTCGAGGACCAGTCTCGAGACCTCGACCGTGTTGGCATCGGCCTCCTTGCGGACGCCGATCCGAAGACCTTCGCGACCGTTCACCCGGACGAGCCGCGTCTGCCGTTCGCTGGTGTCACGCACCCGGGCGATCTGGCCGATCGTGACCAGGGCGCCGGCCCGCGTCGCGACGGAGGTGGATCGGATCTGATCGAGGCCTTCGAACTCGGCCGGGGCCCTGAGGATCACGTCGTACTGGCCGCGTTCGATCGAACCGGCGGGGAGATCGAGGTTGGCGTCGCGCACCGCGTCGAGGATGGTGTCGAGCTGGAGATCGAGAGCCCGCACGCGCTCCGGATCGAGTTCGATGCGGATCTCGCGCTTGATCTCGCCCCAGATGTCGGCGTTCGCCACTCCGGGAATGCGGGCGAAACGAGGCCGGATCTTCCGATTGATGAGTTCGGTCAGCTCGATCGAGTCGAGGCCGCTCGAGATGCCGACGATGACGATCGGAAAACTCGAGATGTCGAACTTCGAGACCCGCGGCCGGATGATGTCGTCGGGCAACTCGCCGATCTCGTCGTCGATCATCGCCTGGACGTCCTGGGCCGCCACGTCGAGGTCGGTGCCCCAGACGAACTGCACGCGGACGGAGGAACGGCCCTCCGAGGAGGTCGAGGTCATCTCCTCGACGCCCGGCACCGTGGCCACCAGCTCCTCGATCACCTGGGTGACCAGCCGCTCCATGACCTCGGGGCTCGCGCCCTGGTACTCGGTGCGGACCGTGAGCGTCGGCAGCTCGACCGAGGGCAGAAGATCGGTGCGGAGCCGGCTCAGGGCGACGCCGCCGATGACCACGACGATGAGGGTCACCATGGTCGTGAAGATCGGCCGGCGCACGCTGGCGCGGGGGAGGTTCATCGCGAAGCCGCTCCGCCGCCTTCGGGCCCGGCGAGCACCTTGACGAGCGCGCCGTCCTCGAGCAGTTGCTGACCGAGGGTGACGACCCGGCCCTCGAGCCCCTCGCCGGTCACCTGGACCCGGTCTTCCTCCTGGACCCCGACCACGACCTCATGCCAGTGCGCCCGGTCATCGGCGCCGGCCAGGAAGATCCCGCTCTTCCCGTCGCGCTTCACCAGCGCGTCGAAGGGCACGATGGTGGTCTCGGCGATCCGGTCGAAGACGATCTCCGCCCGCACGAACATGCCCGGACGCAGGCGCAGCTCCTCGTTGGGCACGACCAGCTCGACCCGAGCCTGCCGCGACTCGCGGCGGAACACGGGCGAGATCCGCTCGATGCGCGCCGCGAAGACCTCGTCCGGATAGGCATCGGCGCGCA
>JBFIHP010000763.1:0-2166 GCA_041601735.1 Planctomycetota bacterium
CGGCACCACCCGACCCGACCCCGACGCTGGACGGCGGCGCATCAAGGTGAATAATGCCGCTGTCGCCCGCCGATCAGGACTCCAGGGACAAGGACGCCGTCGGTCACCCGATGGACCGACCCGTTTCGAAAACCGATGAAGGCCCCGATCGCCCGATGAACAAGAATCCGAATGCCCAGCCCTGGTGGTATCAGCTCGCCTCCGCGACGATCCGTAATCCCGTCTTCGAGCATCAGGCGGCCATCTTCACCAACCGCAGCCTGCGCATGGAGCGGGTGAAGGCGGTCGGCTTCGACTTCGACCACACCCTCGCGCTCTACAACTGCGCGCGGCTCGACGAGCTCGCCATGAAGCTCGTGTCCGAGCGGCTCATCGAGCAGGAGGACATGCCGGCCGATTTCATGGATGACCTGCCGGAGCCTTCGTTCGCCTGCAAGGGTCTCGTCGTGGACATCCAGGAGGGCAACGTCTGCAAGATCGACCGCCACGGCCACGTCGTCATCGCCTACCACGGCAAGACGCCGCTCAACCAGGACGCGCGACGCAAGATCTACGGCTTCGAGGACTTCATCCCGAACGTGACTCACGGTCGCCGCTTCATCCAGGTCGATTCCGACTTCGCCAAGCCGGAGGTGCTCATCTTCGCGGCCCTCGCGCCCCGCGTCGGCAAGGCGCGCTGCAAGGAACTCTGGAAGACGATCCGCTATCACACGGACATGATCCACCGGGACGGCTCGCTGAAGCGCGACCTGATGGCCGACCCGCTGCGCTATCTCCATCCCGACGTCGAGATCGTTCCGATGCTCCAGACCCTCAGGTCCTGGGGCAAGAAGGTCTTCCTGCTCACGAACTCGGAGTGGCACTACACGAAGGCGATGATCAACTTCGCGCTGGGCACCGCCGAGGACGCCGAGGACCTGGGCTGGCTCGATCTCTTCGACTTCGTCGTCTGTCAGGCCGGGAAACCCGCCTACTTCAACGGCAAGCGCGGCGAGACCGGCGAGGTCTGCGTCGAGGGCATCGACAAGCTGATCTGCGGCGGCCACATCGACGACCTCGAAGAGCACCTGGGCTGCGCCGGCAACGAGGTGCTCTACGTCGGCGATCACATCTACTCCGACCTCATCACCTCGAAGCGCAGCAACCACTGGCGCACGATGCTGGTGATCTCGGAGCTCGCCCAGGAGATCGAGATCCACTCCGGCCTGCCCGGCATGGCGATGCAGATGAAGCAGGCCGACGATCGGAGGCGTTCGACCGAGCAGGAGGTGCACTACTGGCGCGTCGTCGAGAAGGCTCTCGACCAGATCGACGACAGGAAACACGCGGCCCTCGCCGCGAGCATGAAGGAGGATTGCGCCAAGCGGCGCAAGCAGGCCCAGGACATCCTGAGGCAGTACATCCGCCAGCGCGAGAGCCTGCGGCACGAGATGTCGGTCGCGCTCAATCGCTACTGGGGGTCGCTCTTCCGCGCCGGTCCGGAGCTGACCCACTACGGCCGTCAGCTCGAGGACTTCGCCTGCGCCTACACCAGCAAGGCGAGCAACCTCACCCACTATCCGCACGACTACTACTTCCGCTCGTCGATGGACTTCCTGCCGCACGAGCTCGAGTCGCTCTGACCCCGATCTGGGCGCAGCAGGAGCGCCGGCCCGACAGGCCGGCATGCGATGCTCACGGAGTCGGGAATGCCGCTCTGTCAGAGCGGCGCTCCTGCGGCGCGACAGGAGCGGGTAGCGCCAGCTGCGCATCTTCGCTCTCGCGGCCGAAGCAGGGAGAAGGTCCAGGGCAGGACTGTTGCCGACGGCGCGGCCGGCGCCACGCGTTCCTCGGCCCGGAGGCGCCGCCTTCAGGAACTCAGTCGCGCGGCTTCGAGCCCAGGACGGCGCCGATCGTGCCCATCATCAGGGCACGGCTCTTCACGTCCTCGAAGCCGGCGTCACGCCATTCGATCTCGAGCGTGCGATGATCGGGAAAGCGCCGCGTCGAGTCGTCGAGGTAGCGGTAGGCGTCGCGGTCGCCGCCGGCGAGGCGGATCATGACCGGCATCGCGAGGCCGAGATAGGCCGAGGAGGCCCAGCGCAGCGGCGCGAAACCCGGACGCGACATGTCGAGCGACACGTAGCGCCCCCCGGGCTTCAGGATGCGCAGGATCTCGCGGTAGAC
>JBFIHP010000764.1:0-2164 GCA_041601735.1 Planctomycetota bacterium
CGATCCTTTCATCCAAATCCGGAACCTCACCAAGACCTTCAAAAAGGGCCCCAACCTCATCACGCCCTTGCAGGACCTCTCCCTGGACGTTCCGCGCAGCGAGTTCCTCGCCCTCATGGGCCCCTCCGGCAGCGGAAAAACAACACTCCTCAACTGCATCGCCGGCATCGACTCACCCACCTCAGGCACCCTCACCGTCGACGGCGTCGAGACCTCTTCCATGTCCCGCAACGCCCTGGCCACCTGGCGTTCCACGCATGTCGGCTACATCTTCCAGCTCTACAACCTCGTCCCGGTGCTCACCGCCTACGAGAACGTCGAGCTTCCGCTGCTGCTGCAGAAGCTGCCGCGCCGGGCGCGTCACGAGAGGGTCTCGCTCGCGCTCGAGCTCGTGGGACTCAGCGATCGCCTGAAGCACCGGCCGAAGGAGCTCTCCGGCGGCCAGGAGCAGCGCGTCGCCATCGCCCGCGCCATCGCGAGCGACCCGGCGCTCATCCTCGCCGACGAGCCGACCGGCGATCTCGATCGCGCGAGCGCCGATCAGGTGCTCGACATCCTCGAGCGACTCGCGAAGGAGAGCGGGAAGACCGTGGTGATGGTGACCCACGACCCGCTGGCCGCGAACCACGCCGACCGGGAGCTGCACCTCGACAAGGGCCGCTTCGAGGAGGCGCAGCGGACATGAGCCTGTTCAAGCTGGCGCGACGCAACCTGATGCGCCATCCCATCCGGTCGTTCCTGACGATCGCGGGCGCGACGGTCGCGCTCTTCCTGCTGGTCTTCCTCCGTTCGATCGTCACCTCGCTCGACGACGCGATCGAGCAGGTCTCGTCGCGCCGCGTGATCACGGCGAGCGCGGTCAGCCTCTACCAGAGCCTGCCGCCGAGCTATCAGGCCCGCATCGCCTCGGTGCCGGGCGTCGAATCGGTCTCGCGCTTCACCTGGTTCGGCGGCCGGCTGGAGACCGACGAGGACAGCTTCTTCGGGCAGTTCGCCTGCGACGCCGAGCTCTTCCTCCAGCAGTATCCGGAGTGCAAGCTCTCCGATACCGAGCGACGGGCCTTCATCGAGACCCGGCAGGGGGCCATCGTCGGCCGCATCCTCGCCACGCGCTTCGGCTGGAAGATCGGCGACCGGGTCCCGCTGAAGGGCACCATCTTCCCGATGAACGACGGCTCGGCCTGGGAGTTCGACATCGTCGGCATCTACGACTCGACCTCGTCGGCGCTCGACGAGAGCACGATGTACTTCCACTACGACTACTTCGAGGAGACCGTGAAGCAGGAGCGCGGCGAGGACTCCATCGAGGTGGGCGTCTACCTCATCCGGATCGACGACGCCGACGCCGCCCCGCAGATCTGCGAGGACATCGACGCCCTCTACGAGAACGGACCGCAGAAGACCCTCACGCAGCCCGAGTCGGCCTTCCAGTCGGGCTTCATCAGCATGCTGGGCAACCTGCCGCTCTTCCTCTCCGGCATCGGGCTCGCCGTCGTGCTGGCCCTCGGGCTCTCGATGGTCAACACGATGCTCATCTCGGCGCGCGAGCGTCTCTTCGACATCGGCGTGCTGAAGGCCTTCGGCTTCAAGAACGGCCCCTGCGCGAATCTGCTCCTCATGGAGTCGCTGGTCCTCTCGCTGACCGGCGGCATCGCCGGCATCGTGATCGCCGTGGTGACCGTGCCCGTCTTCCGGCAGCTCATGGGCACGAACATCCCGAACTACGCCATCCGGGACGAGACCCTCATCCTGGGTCTCGTCTTCTCGATCGCGATCGGCCTGATCGGCGGCCTGATCCCCGCCTACCAGGCGGCCAAGCTCGACGCCGCGGACGCCCTGCGGGAGGAGGCCTGAGATGAACGGACTCTTCGACTGGTTCCGCGGCTGGTTCCGGGTGCCCCTCAGCTACCCCCTGCGCAGCCTCGCGGTGCGCTGGCGCTCCTCGCTCTTCAGCGCGCTCGGCATCGCCTGCACCGTGGCCGTCTACTGCGGCATCATGTCGTTGCGCTCGGGCTTCGACGCCCTCTACGCCGACATCGGCTCCGATCAGGTGATGGTCTACATGCGCCAGGGCGCCAGCAGCGAGGGCGAGTCCGCGCTGCGGCTCGAGCAGGAGCGCATCCTCAAGAACGAGCGACCGGAGATCGCCCGCGACGCCGACGGC
>JBFIHP010000765.1:0-2161 GCA_041601735.1 Planctomycetota bacterium
CAGCTCGCGCATGGACGGCGGCAGCGCCGTGGGCGCGTTCGGCTTGACCTCGACCTCCTCGGTCTCGGCGGTCCCGCTCGCCGTCTCCTCGACCTCGGGCTCCTTCGGCTTCCGCTTGCTCGGCGGCAGTCGCTTGGAGGCGGGCCGCTTGGGCTTGGCCTCGGCCTCCGGCTCCGCAGCCGCCTCGGTCGCGGCCGGAGCGACGATCAGGAAGGCCCGGATGACGTTGGCCTGGGCCTCGGTGAGCGAACCCATGTGGTTCTGCACCTCGATGCCGTGATTCAGCGCCTCGGCCATGATGTCTTTCGACGTCACACCGAGTTCCTTGGCCAGCTTGTAGACTCGAATCGCCATTCTCGGAACTCTTGTTCTCTTACGGGTTCGCTCGAGGCGAACCAGGGAGGCATCCCGCGGGATGCCGGATCAGTTCGCGTTCTTGTCCGTCGCGGAGTCGGCGTCCTCGGCCTCGTCCTCGGCGGCGCTCTCCTCGGCCTGCCGGCGCGCCATCGCGACCAGCGGGTCTTCAGCTTCGTCGTCCTCGCCGGCCGACTCGCTCTTCTCCGTCGAGTCGGCGGCCTCGGACTCGCTCTCGTCGACGCTGGCCCGGGCCATCTCGAGGAGCTTGTCTCTCTCCTCGACGACCGGGGCCGCCTCGGTGGTCGCGGCGTTCTCGGCGTCGGCGCTGGAGAGCGCCGGAAGCGAGAGCTCCTCGCCGCTCTTGAACTGCGCCAGCAGCCGCTGCTCGGCCTCGCTCAGGTTGCCGCCCTCGCCGACGCCGCCTTCGCCGGAGATCTTCTCGACCCCCTCGCCGACGATGTTGACGTCCCAGCCGGTCAGCCGGGCCGCGAGCCGGACGTTCTGGCCGCGCTTGCCGATGGCCAGCGAGAGCTGGTCCTCCGCGACCATGACGATCGCCTCGCCGGTCGCGTCGTCGAGCGTGATCGACTGGATCTTGGCGGGGGTCAGCGAGTTCATGATCAGGATCTCCGGGGATTCGTTCCACCGGATCACGTCGATCTTCTCGCCGTTCAGTTCGTCGATGATGTTGCGGACGCGCGAACCGCGGATGCCGATGCAGGCGCCGGCGCAGTCGACCTTGGAGTCGTAGGAGACGACCGCGACCTTGGTCCGAAAGCCGGCCTCGCGGGCGATCCCCTTGATCTCGATGATGTGGTCCGCGATCTCCGGGACCTCCAGCTCGAAGAGCCTCCGGATGAGGTCCGGGTGGGTCCGCGACAGGACGATGCGGACACGGTGGCCGACCTTGCGCACATCGCTGATGACGCAACGGATGCGATCGCCGACGTGGTAGGTCTCGGTACGGACCCGCTCGTGACGAGGCATGATCGCCTCGTTCTTGTTCATGTCGATGATGACGTTGTCGCCCTCGAAGCGCTGGATCGTGCCGGTGACCAGTTCGCCCTTGCGGTTGGCGAACTCGTCGTAGATCACGTCCTGCTCGGCCTCGCGCAGCCGCTGGATCATGACCTGCTTGAAGGTCTGGGCCGCGATGCGACCGAGCGACTCGAGCACGCCGTATTCGATCGGCTCGCCATCGACCCAGCCCGAGAATTGACCGCTCAGGCGGTCCACCTCGACCTCGATCTCCTCGGCCTCTTCATAGCGTCGCCGAGCCGCCGCCATCATGGCGATCTCGAGGCTCTCGAAGACGATGCTCGCGTCGATGCCCTTTTCCTTGGCCATCGCACCGACGATCTTGACCAGTTCAGGTCCCGCGCTCATCTGCGGATCTCCACCAATCGGTCGTCGCGGTCCGATCTCCTTCAGGCACCGCGACGCGCCCACGAAAAAAAGTGGGCATGACCCACTTCTCGATGCGCTGCGACCACCTCGGGGACCGCCGACCGGACCTCTCACCCCGGAATACGGGGCTGGCCCGGGGGCCGACGTCCGACAGGGAGAGAGTCTCGACTCAGATCAGCACATGCTGGTCTCCCGAGGGGATCAGGTCCGGAGCCTCGCTCCGGCAACCGCATCGTCCCGTACGTCCCGCGACCGCCGTGGTCGCGGAAAGAGCCGGTTTTGGACCTGGTCGGTCGAAACCGGCTCGGAGAGCAAGTTAACGTGGCGCCCGGTCGAAGGCCAGAAGGGGCCCGGAATCCTTCTTGGGCAAGAACTTGCGCCCGCTGCCCCGGTCGGC
>JBFIHP010000766.1:0-2156 GCA_041601735.1 Planctomycetota bacterium
AAGAAGTGCGCGGTGCGCATCGAGAGGGCCTGATCATGCGGAAGACCTGGACGCTCCTCGTCATCCTGACGCTGGCCGCGGCCTGCAGACCTGCCGCCGAGGAGTCGCGCTCCATCGACGAGCGGGCGGCGACCAAGAACAGCGCGACCGAGAGGGCCGCGCGCCGGGCCTATGACGGTGCGCCGCCAATGATCCCGCATCGCGACTTCAAGCTCGGCTGCACCGAGTGTCACGGGACCCAGGGGATCGAGGTGCCGGACGTCGGCTTCTCGCCGCCCTCGCCGCACGGCGAGACCATGGGGCTCTCCGATCAGGCGCGCTGCCGACAGTGCCACCTCTGGCAGAACGCCGCGGACGACTTCCGCGAGAGCTACTTCGTCGGTCTGCGCCAGAATCTCCGGCGCGGCAATCGCCTGCACGAGCTGGCGCCGCCGGTGATCCCGCATCAGGTCTTCATGCGCGAGAACTGTTCGGCCTGCCACGACGGTCCGGCGGCTCGCGAGGAGATCCGCTGCTCCCATCCCGAGCGGACGCGTTGCAGTCAGTGTCATCTGGAGCAGACCACGACCTCGACCTTCCCCTGATCCTGGGGCAATTGACCACTTCGGAGGAGGCGGGGCGCAGCGTGCGCTCCGCCTTCATTCCGTCATGGAGACTCAAGTCGTTGCAGATCCGGGCTTAGCGACTCCAATCCGGCGTCGGCCCCTGGCGCGCGGGACGAGGCACGGCGCTTGCGGCTCCCGCAGTCGGATGCGGGGCCCTTCCCCAGGACTCCGGATCCGGAATCCGAGCCGCGAGGAGGCCTTCGATGACGCAGTCCACTCCGGTCCGCCACTACATGGCGACGAAGCTCGTCACGGCCCGCCCCGACATGAGCATCCACGAAGCCATGGCGCTCCTCATCACCAACGACGTGTCCGGGCTCCCGGTCGTCGACGATCGTGGCGAACTGGTCGGCCTGCTCTCCGAACGCGATTGCCTTCGCGTCACATTCCCGTCCGGTCCGCATCACCACCCAGGCGGCCGGGTCGCGGATTACATGACGAGAGACCTGCGCACGATCGACGCCGAGGCGGACATCGTGCAGGCGATCCAGACCTTCCTCGCGTGCTCCTTTCGGCGTCTGCCGGTGCTCGACGGGGGCCGCCTCGTGGGGCAGCTCTCCCGGCGCGACGCCATGCGCGCCCTGTCGGACCTCTGGTAGGAGACCAGGGTTCGGTGAGGCGCCGAACCGCGGAGGCGAGAGGACTCGCTCCCGCCTGAACCGGAGGCCTTGCCATGAAGGGACCATTCAAGAAAGCACTCGTCGGCGTCGATCTCTCACCCAACTCGATCGCGGCCTATCACTGGTTCCGCCGCAACGTCGCCGGAGATGCCCGGGTCAAGGTCGTCCACGCCGTCGATACGCCGAAGATCCCGGGCTTCATCCGCAAGGCCTTCCCTCACTTCGACGAGTGGATGACGAGCATGCGGCGCGGCAATGACGACCGCCTGCTCGAACTGACGCGCAAGGACGACGTCCTCATGGAGAGCCGCGAGGGGCCGGCGGTAGACGTCCTGCTCGAGGCGGCGGCCGAGTTCGAGGCCGATCTCCTGGTCGTCGGCGCCCAGGGTCGTCACGAGGGTCTCGGCCGGCTGGTCGGCAGCACCCCCGAGCGTCTGCTCGAGAAGGCCCAGCTCCCGGTCCTCGTCGTCCGCGGCAACGAGGTCGAGGTCGGTCGCATCCTCGCGGCCCTGGACGATTCGCCCTGGGCCTCGCAGGCGGCGCTCCTGGCTCGGGACATCGCCCGGAGCCGCTCGATTCCGCTCTCGCTCCTGACCGTCGTTCCGACCTGGTTCATCGATCGCATCCGCTTCCATGCCGGGGACGCCGACGCCGAGGAGCGGCTCATCGTCCTCACCAGGGAAGCCCGCATCTGGCTCCGGGAGCGGGCGAAATCGCTCGAGCTGGGCGACGATGTCGAGTACCTGGTCGAGACCGGCGCGCCGGACCTGGAGATCCTGCATGCCGCGCAGCGGGTCAATGCCCGCATGATCGTCATGGGCACGCGGGGCGAGGGCCTGAAGGCGGCGCCGCAGATCGGCAGCTGCGCTCGCTACCTGCTGCGCAACGCCCATGTCCCGGTCCTCTTCAACCCGGCGGCCCCGGACGACTG
>JBFIHP010000767.1:0-2151 GCA_041601735.1 Planctomycetota bacterium
GCGCAGGAGATGCTCAAGCGCTGGGAAGAGGGCGTCGCGGAGACGGTGGCGCTCTGGAAGCTCATGAACGGCTGGGTGCTCGAGGGCCACGACCAGACCTACCGGGCGCTCGGCGTCTCCTTCGACCACGTCTACTTCGAGAGCGAGACCTACGCCTTCGGGAAGGACGTCGTCATGGAGGGTCTCGAGCGCGGCGTGTTCCAGCGGCGCGAGGACGGCGCGATCGAGATCGACCTCAGCGCCGAGAAACTCGATCGCAAGGTCGTCGTGCGCTCGGACGGCACCTCGATCTACATCACCCAGGACATCGGCACGACGGTCCGCAAGGCCGAGAAGTACGGTCTGGACAGCCAGGTCTTCGTGGTGGGCGACGAGCAGATCTACCACTTCAAGGTGCTCTTCAGCATCCTCGACAAGCTCGGCTACGACTGGGCTCCGGGGCTGAAGCACCTCGCCTACGGCATGGTGAACCTTCCCGAGGGCAAGATGAAGTCGCGCGAGGGCACGGTCGTCGATGCCGACGATCTGATCGCCGAGGTCACCGAGCTCGCGCGGGTCGAGATCGCGGCGCGCGCCGAAGGCGAGGAGGACGAGGTAGACGAGCGAGCCCGCAAGATCGGTCTCGCAGCGCTGAAGTTCTTCATCCTCAACGTCTCGCCCCAGACGACGATGACCTACGACCCGAAGGCCTCGGTCTCCTTCGACGGCGACACCGGCCCCTACGTTCTCTATGCCTACGCGCGTATCCGCCGCATGGTCGAGGACTCGGGCCTGGCCGAGGACGACCTCGACTTCGAGGTCGCCGCCCTCGGTGATCCGAGCGAACGGCGCCTCGCGCTGAAGCTCCTCCAGTTCGCGGAGACCGTCGAGCGCGCCGGACGGGACTGGAACCCGGCCCTGATCTCGAGCTACCTCCTGCAACTCGCCCGGGCCTATCATTCGCACAACCGGGCGGTGAAGATCCTGAAGGCCGAGGACCCGCGCGAGCGCAAGGCCCGGCTCGCGCTCTCGCGGGCCACGGCCGTGACCCTCGCGCGCGGGCTCGAACTCCTCGGCATCGAGACCGTCGACCGGATGTGAAGCCATGAGCCTCGTCGAGTCGCCCCGACCGGACCGGAACCGGCTCCTCTGCGCGCTGGCCCTGCTCGTCCTGGCCGCGGCGCGGATCGGGCTCATGGGCGACATCCCCGGCGCCTGTCGCAACCTCGAGGTCGACGACTTCCTCTACGCGCGGAGCGCCGACGCCATCGCCGAGGGGCGCTGGCTCGGCGACTACGACTGGAAGACGCTCACGAAGATGCCGGGCTACCCCGCCTGGCTGGCCCTCCAGCGCCTCGTCGGCCTGCCGACCCGCCTCGGCCAGGAACTGCTCTGGATCGGCGCCCTGCTCGCGCTCTTCTCGGCGCTCCGTCGCCTCGGCCTCGGCCGCTTCCTCGCGCTGCTCGTCTTCAGCGTCCTGCTCTTCCACCCCGTCGCGGCCTGGGGCCAGAACAACCTGCTGGTGCGGGAGACGATCCATCACTCCCAGGTGCTGCTGGTGGCGGCGTTCCTCCTCCACCTCCTCGCGCCGGCCTCCGACCTGCGCCGGCTCGGTCAGGCCGTGCTGCTCGGCCTCGCCACGGTCTTCTGCTGGTACTCCCGCGAGGAGAGCCTCTGGCTCGTCGGGGTGCTGGCGATCGGTCTCCTGCCGGCCTTCCTCCTCGAGCGCCGCCGGGCCGGAACCGGAGCGGCGATGCGTCTTCTGTTCATCGCGGTGATCCCGGTCGCCGTCCTCGTCCACGCCGCGGGACTCGGCATCCGCGAGCTCAACCGGGCTCACTACGGCGCCCCGGTCCTCATCGCCTTCGAGGACCCCGACTTCAAGGCGGCGATGGGTGCCATCATGCGGGCCGAGCCGGAGCCCGAGCATCCCTTTCACCCGATCCGCGACGAGACCCTGACCGAGCTCATGACGGTCTCGCCGGCGCTGGCGGAGCTCCGGGGCGCGATCGAGGGTCCGGCCTTCCGCGCCTCCTTCATGCTCGACCCCGAAGGCAACCGGATCGCCAACTTCTTCACCTTCCTCCTGCGCGCGGCCTCGGCCGAAAAGGGCCGTCATGCGAGTCTCGGGGCGGCCAAGGCCTGGTACCGGCGAATCGCGACGGAGATCAA
>JBFIHP010000768.1:0-2148 GCA_041601735.1 Planctomycetota bacterium
ACCGGCAGCCTGCCGGGCAGCTCGAGCCGGATCGCGCCGGGTTCGCCGCCGCCCTTGTAGTCGAGGATCGCGGCCGCGAAGCGCTCGGGCGGGAGGCTCGCGCCGTCGAAGACGTAGTCGAGCGCCGTGCCCCGGGGGAGGGCCCGCAGGGCGGCGAGCCAGGTCTCCTCGTTCGGCGTGAAGCCGCGCGTCGTCGCGTCCCCTCGGGTCTCGCCGGCGAGGCCGGCATCGACCGGGATGAAGAGCGGGAGGAGCCGCTCCGCGTGCGCGGGGTCGCTCGCGCGCGGGGCGACGGCGAGCGAGATCTGCCAGATCGCGAGCTCGGGCCGGGCGCAGGCGCGGTAGAGCTCGAGCAGGTCGCCGGTCGCGGCGAGGCGATCGGCCTGCACGATGAGCCGGAGCGCTGAGACCGGGGCGGAGTCCTTCCGCCGGGCCCGCTCGACTGCTAGCTCGGCGACGAGCCGATCGGCCCGGAAGATCCGGTCGTCGATCCGGTAGGGCGAGCGCATCATGTCGCCGCCGCGCCGCGGGAGGTCGATGCGGATCGGCGGCGCGTCGGCGGAGGTCGGGCGGAAGAGCTCGGCGGTCGCGGAGAGCGGCCGGCGGATCGCCTCGTCCTGCGGGGCCGTGGTGGTGACGGTGGCGAGCTGTCCGAGGAGCGCGACGACGAGGAGGAGAGCCTTCATGGAACGCCCTTTCCCGGCGGCGTGACCGCCGTTGGGTGAGATGCCTCACCGGCGCCCGCGCGGCGCCGGCCTTCCCGCAGTTCTCCGCAACGCGGTCCGAGGGCCGCGGGTTCAGCCGAACCGAGACATTCTCTTCAGCGATCGAAGATCGGAAGGCTCCAGGAGGGAATCTGGAGGCTGAGCGTGACGATGGCCGTGGCGTAGGCCGGGCCGTACTCGTTCTCCTTCAGGCGCATGCCGCCGGTGAGTTCGTAACGCTTCTCCTTCTCGTTCCAGTTCTCCTCGCACCAGCGAACGAAGCGGGGGAACCAGGCGGAGATCCGGTCGGCGTCGTAGTCGAACCAGAGGGCCTGCAAGGCATAGAAGTAGCCGTAGAGGGGATAGGAGAGGAGGTTGCCCGAGAAGACGTCGCCGCGGCTCCAGAGCCACTCCCGCGCGGCGCGCACGGTGCGCGAGCTGTACTCCCCGCCGTAGGCGAGGACGCCGAGGCCGGCCGCGGTGAGTTCGAAGCTGCCTTCGCGCTGGTTGCGCAGGGCGTAGCGGATCGACCCGTCCTCGTTCTGCGAGGCCTTCACGTAGTCGAGCGCGCGGTCGATGACCCGCGGCGGCACGGCGATGCCGACATTGCGGGCGGCGCGCAGGGCCTGGATCATCGTGACGGTGATGCTGCCCTCGTCCTCGACCGAGGCGAAGGGGTCGTAGAACCAGCCGCCGGCGCTGTTCTGCGCGCGGATGATGAGATCGACGGCATCGGAGATGACCCGGCGCAGGTCCTCGCTCGTGCCGGCGTGTCGGCGGCCGACGCCGTGATGTCCGTAGACCTGGCAGAGCGCGAGGGTCGCGAAGCCCTGACCGTGCATGCGCGACTCGACGTCGCCCACCGTCTTGAAGTGGCCCTTGCGATCGCCCTCGGTCTCGACACAGCCCATGAGGAAGCGGGTGGCGCCGCGGACGACCTCGGCGTAGGGGCCGCGGTTCTCGAAGTTGCCGTCGGCGGTGAAGGCGAGGAGGGCGAGGGCCGTGACCGCGATGCGGACCCGCTCGCTCTCGAGCCCGCCGATCGAGCCGTCGGCGTTGCGAGCCTCGGCCAGGGCGGCGAGGCCCTTGGTGACGAGGTCCGAGGCGCGGCGCTGGGCCCGGCGCAAGGGATCGTCGGGGCGCTTCTCGTCATCCTGGTTCTGGATGGCGCTACGGGTCGGGACCGCCGACGGGGCGATGGGAGCGGCCTCGTCCTCGTTCGCGATCGTCGTGGATCGGGACGAGATCATCACCGCGAGCGCGGCGACCAGGACGAGGACTCCGGCCAAGCGTGCCATGGGGCGATCCTACCAGAGCGATGCGCGGCCCCGCTGCGCGATCTCGAAAGAGGAGCGCCGGCCCGACAGGCCGGCCATCGATGCTTGCGGGTTGGAAGATGCCGCTCTGTCGGAGCGGCGCTCCTGGCGAGAGGAGCGCCGGCCTG
>JBFIHP010000769.1:0-2143 GCA_041601735.1 Planctomycetota bacterium
CGACTCCGGTCCGGGGCGCCAGCCGGCGCCCCGGACCCTCGGCTCTCACGGAGTCTCCGGCCGGCATGAAGCCGGCCCGGGACTCGCTGCATCGCGCCGCGTCGGAGCCGGAAGGGCGACCCGAAGAGGTCAGAGCTGCTCGTAGAAGCGACGGGCGTCCTCGGCCAGCTTGGTGAGCGAGGGACGGTGGATGTACATCATGTGGCCGGCGGGGTAGTAGCTGAAGTGGACGCGCTTCAGGCCCTCCGGGCCGAGGCCCATGTGGTCGGCCGTGTACTCCATCGCGAAGAAGGGCGTCGCGAGGTCGTGGTAACCCGAGCAGACCAGGACCTCGAGATGGGGATTCACCAGCATCGCGCGGCGCAGGCGCTCGGCGACGTTGACGTAGCGGTTCTCGAAGCGGCGATAGCTCCAGGGATGGACCTTGCCGGTGAGGATGCGATAGGGCCGGTCGGTCTCATAGCCCAGTTCGGTGCCGAAGTAGTGCTTGATCGCCGACGAGTAGGGGCCGGTGATCGCGGTCAGGCTGTGATCGACCTCGGCACGCGTACCGACGCCGTCCTTCTCCG
Source organism: Planctomycetota bacterium (assembly GCA_041601735.1). GTDB lineage: Bacteria > Planctomycetota > DRQF01 > JACKGY01. Next base: position 570 of record JBFIHP010000769.1, read on the forward strand.
GGCCCTTCAGGCGACCGTCCATGCGCCCCACGCTCTCCTGCCGGTCGCGCAGGAGCTCGCGGCGGAACCTGTCCTGGGCCAGACGTAGCTTCGACCCGATCCAGAACTCGGCCGGGATGCCCGTGAAGCGGGCGAGTCGGCCCGCGATGCCCGCCTGCTCCTCCTCCGGCAACGAGTCGCCCCGGGCGAGCGCGAGCCAGTAGTCGCCGATGGCGAAGGCGCGGGCCTCCGCAAGGAAGGTCTCGAGATCCTCGCCCTTGCCCGCCCGGCCGTGATGGTGCGCGATGGCGGCATAGGTGGGCAGAAAGCAGGCGTAGGGCAGGTCGTTGCCCGCGTCGAAACGGGCGGTGGCGAAGTTCAGGATCGGCGAGATCAGCACGACGCCGTTCAGGTACATGTCGTGCTCGTTCTGCAGGTGGTCGGCGAGGCTCGCGGCGCGGGTGGTGCCGTAGCTCTCACCCACGAGGTACTTCTTCGAGGCCCAGCGCTTCTCGCGGGCACAAAAGAGCCGGATGAACTCGCCGACCCAGCGCGTGTCCTCCTCGAGGCCGTAGAACTCGCCGCCCTTCGTTCCTTCGAGGGGTCGGCTGAAACCGGTGCCGACCGGGTCGATGAAGACGAGGTCGCTGAAGCGCAGCCAGTTGTCGGGGTTGTCGATCAGCCGGCCCGGAGGCGCGAGCGCCTCGCCCTCGTCGGTCATCAGCGCCCGCTTCGGACCGAGGCCGCCGAGATGCAGCCAGACCGAGGACGAGCCGGGGCCGCCGTTGAAGACGAAGGAGATCGGCCGCTCCTCGGCCTCGCCGCCCTCGAGCCGGTAGTAGGTGTGGAATACCTCGCCCTTGTCCTTGCCCTCGTCGTCCTGGAGCTTCCAGCTGCGGGCCTCCACGACGTAGCGCTCTCCCTCCGCACCGGGAAGCGGCAGGGCGTGTTCGAAGGTCCCGTGCCGAGCCTCCTCCTGGGCCGAGGCAGCGGCGGCGACGAGAAGGACGAGGACGAGGGCGGCTGGATGCTTCATCGGAGACTCCTTGTTGGAGAGGCATCATCGGCGCTGGTCAGCCGGGGCGTCAAGGCTCATGATGGCGCACTCTGCCCGGGAGCGAGCGATGATGAAGCGTGAGACGATCGAGGTGGCGACGCGGGGCCGCGGTTTCCACGACCTGACGGCGGCGGCGGCCGATCTGGCGCGCGAGGCGGGCGGCGACGGGTTACTCCATGCCTTCGTGAGACACACGAGCGCCTCGCTCATCATCACCGAGAACGCCGATCCGGCCGTGCGGCGCGATCTCGAACGCATCCTCGCGCGCCTCGTGCCCGACGGCGATCCGCTCTTCGAGCACGACGCCGAGGGGCCGGACGACATGCCGGCCCACGTGCGTTGCGCGATCACGGCGACCTCGATCACGATTCCGGTGGCGGACGGACGCCTGATGATGGGGACCTGGCAGGGACTCTATCTCTGGGAACATCGGACCGCCCCGCATCGGCGGCAGGTGGTCCTCAGCATCGTCCCCTGAACTCCGGAACTCAGCTCCAGGCCGGCAGGGCGCGATCCGGCGCGAGGTTCGCCAGGCGCG
>JBFIHP010000770.1:0-2135 GCA_041601735.1 Planctomycetota bacterium
GCCATCTTCTCGACCATGATCATCCGCCGGTAGGCCTCGTGGAGTTCCCTGGTCTTGCCCTCGACCCGGGCCTCGAGGTCCTCGTTCAGGGCCTTGAGTTCGCGGTGGGCGGCGTCGAGTTCATCGACCATCTCGTTCCAGTGGCGGGCGAGCTCGCCCATCTCGTCGCTGCTTTCGATCGGCATCCTCGCGCTGAAGTCGCCGGCGGCGACCCGGTCCGCCGCCTCGGTCAGACGGTGCACGGGCGCGAGGACGAGACGCCAGAAGAGCAGGGAGACGACGAGAGCGGCGATCACGACGGTGATCAGGACGTCGAAACCGAGTTCACGCTCGGAGGCCGCCAGGATCCGATCGACCGTGGCGAGCGAGAAGCGGGCCTCGAGCGTGCCGAGATGGGACCGCTCCGCCTGATCGCTGTGACAGGCGGCGCAGGCGGCCTCGTTCTCGATCGGCACGGAGATGGCCAGGACGCGCGCATCGAAAGGATCGGTGAGGAAGGACTCGCCGATGGCCGGTGCCTCGCCGTGAGGCCCGCCGTTTTCCAGGTTGCGGATCTCCTCCGGATCGGTCGATCGCCGCAGCCGGCCGTCGTGGTCGTAGACCCTTATCCGGTCGATCTCCTCCTGCTCGCCGATGTCCTGCAGGATGCGCGTGAGCATGTCGGCCTGGTTCAGCAGCATCGCGTCCCGGGTCGATCGCTTGATCGTCTCGGTCCAGCGACGAGCGCTGGCCACGACCAGGCCGTCGAGATCGGCGCCGTGACGCGCGACGTGGAACCAACCGGCCGCCAGCATCACGACGGCGATTCCGATGCCGAGCGCCGCGGAACCGCGAAAGGCCAGACCGCGCCAGAACGGGCGGGGTCGGGCCTTGGATTCACGGGGTGAACTGTCGCTCATGGCTCGTTGCAGCCGGAAGGATCACTCAGCCGCGACCAGCCTCCGGCGTCCGATCGTCATGCGGGAACAGATGCAAGTGCCGTGCCGCGAGATGAAAGGCGGCGAAGCCGAGACCGATGAACATGAGGGTCGCCACCGCCTCGCCGATGGCCGGGACGTAGGGTTCGCCCCGGCTCGCCTCGAGCGCGGTCATGCTGACGTTGAGGCGGTGCAGGATGAATCCGAGCACCGTGAGCAGCGAGGCCCCGTAGAGCAGACGCATGTTCCGCCGGCGTCGCGAGTTCGCCAGGAGCAGGGCGGGGAGGATCACCCCGGCCCCGAACTCGAAGAGGAAGAGTCCGCTCTCCTGGGTCATCCGGAAGACCTCGTCGAGCGCGCCCCTTGCCGCGAGGTCCGCGATCCGGACCAGGCCGTAGAGCAGCAGCATGACGAACTGGGCGGCGCCGAGCTCCGCGAGGATGCGGCCGCTCAGGTGATGGCCGAAGACGCGGCCCGAGAGGCGCGACTCGACCGTGATCATCGCCAGGCCGACGGCCACGGCGGAGATCAGGAAGAGCAGCGGCAGGTAGTTGCTGTACCAGAGCACGTGGAGCTTCTGCTCCATCACCAGGTAGAGCCCGCCGAGCGACGACTGATGGATGACCGAGAGGACGACGCCGACGATGACGAGGGGCATCGTGCAGGCGCGCTGGATGCGCATCGCGCGCAGCCAGCCGAGCTTCTCGAAGATCATGCCCGAGAGCTCGGCGAAGAGCACGAGCGAGTAGACCGTCACGCACCAGGCCACCACGAACATCACCGAGTCGGGATTCCAGGTGGTGAGCGGCCGCCAGAGGTTCCAGGGGCGACCGAGGTCGAGCATCAGGGCCACGACCTCGAGCATGTAGCCGATGAAGGCGGTCATGAGGGCGGGCCGGACGATCGGCCTGAAGCGCTCCAGGCGGAAGACGTAGACGACCGCGGTGATGATGAAGCCGCCGGCCGCAAGCCCGATGCCGCAGAGGATGTCGAAGCCGACCCAGAGGCCCCAGGGATAGGCGTCGGAGAGGTTGGTCACCGCGCCGAGGCCCTTCGTCCAGCGGAGCCAGGCCACGACCAGCCCGCCGGCCAGGACGAGGAGGAAGAGGATCCGCCAGAAGCCGGGATTCCAGTTACGCCGGAGCATGGTCGTTGTCCTTTCTCCGCAGGTGGGAACGCGCGACGTCGTGATCGGTCCGCGCCCGCGCGCGGGCGGCC
>JBFIHP010000771.1:0-2131 GCA_041601735.1 Planctomycetota bacterium
ACCACGGTCGCGGGCCGTTCGCTCAGGCGGATGCGCAGGATCTGCTGGAGCCGGCTGAGGGCGCCGAGACGAGCCTCCTCGAGCGGACCCTGGGTCAGGTACAGGATGTAGTCGGGCACCATGTCGTGACTGAGCGCGTGGCCGGAATCGAGCTTCGTCTCGACCAGGCGAAGGCGCGACTCGACGTGGTCGGGCCGGGTCTTCAGGGCGTTCTCGAAGGCCTGGATCGCCTTGTCGGTGCGGCGGGAGGCGAGCTGACAGCGGCCGAGCTGGTACCAGAGTTCGGCGTAGACTCCGCTCGACTCCGGGTCCCCGTCGCCTTCGAAACCGCGGATGGCCTCCTTGATGACGGGCTTGGCCTTGTCCTGGTGGCCCTGGGCGATGAGGCCGCGGGCGCGCTCGATGAGCTGGCGCTGCTTCTTCAGGTCGGGGCGACTCAAGCCGGTTTCTCCTCGTCGTCGATCTCCTCGATCGGCATCTGGCTCGTCCTCTCCGCGGCGCCGCCGCCCGGAGGCGAATCGCCCGCCTCGAAGCCGATGTCCCAGTCCTCCTCGTCGATGTCGCCGTCGCCGGTGTCGAGGTCGTCGGCATCCTCGCCCTCCTCGGGGCCGGGGATCTCGAGCATCGTCTTCGGGAAGAGGCGGTCACCCTCGCTCCGCGGACTGGTCTCGACCAGGCGGGTCTCGACGTCGTCCGGCGTCTGGTTCTCCTTGTCCTTGGCCGGCGCTCGGGTCTCGGATGATCCGGACTCGCGTTCGGGCGGGGCGAAGAGCCGGCCGCCCGGACCCGCGGAGTCGGGATCGGCTTCGGCCTGGGTCCGGCTCATCCGATCGGCGCGCGGTCGAAGACCGCTGTTGATCACCTCCAGGACCTCTGGAGCTCCCGCGCCGAAGACCGAGCCGAGGAAGTCCTCGTCGAGGAAGAGCGGGATGCCCGCGCGTCCCGCCCTGACGCCCATGCGCTCGAGGAGGTGACGCGGCGTCGTGGCGATCTCGGCCAGATAGGAGGCGCAGCGCGGGCGGATCTCGGCGTTGCGTGCGGCCTCACGCAGGTAGGGGCGGCCCTTGTCGTCCTCGCCGCGCAGGAGCCAGGCGAGGCCGAGGAGCAGCGACTTCTCGGCGCCGGCCGAGCGGACCGAGCGCTCGAGGTGGCGCAGGGCCTCGACCGGTTGATGGAGCGCGAGGTAGACCCGGCCGAGGGTCTCGTGCCATTCGTCCTGCAGCGAGGGCCCGGGCCGCAGGGACTTCAGCAGCCCGAGCGCACGGCGGAAGAGGCCGAGCCGATCCTCGCCCTGGGTCGCGGCATGGGCGACGAGCGAGCGCGCCATGTGCCACTTCGGACCCGGCGAATCAGGGCTGAGGATGAGCGCCTGACTGAACTCGTTGACGGCCTCGGCGTATTGCCCGCGGTCGTGACGGATGCGGCCGGCAAGTTCGTGCAACCGCGAGAAGCCCACGCTCTCGTCGTGACCGATTCGATCGAGCAGGGTCTCGGCCTCCTGCAGCTCGCCGAGCCGGTAACAGGTGTAGGCCAGGAGATAGGCGACGCGCGGATCGGGTCGGTTCTTCCAGACGGCGCGGAGCTGGTCGAGGGCGGCGTCGAAGCGCCGGGCGGCGAGATAGGCCTCGGCCAGCACCTTGCGATAGCGCAGATTGCCCGCGTCGGCGCGCACCGCGCTCTCGAGGTGGGCGATCGCGCGCCGGAGGCGGTCGGTATCGAATTCGGCTTCGACGTTGACGGTCAACATGATCTCGGCGTGCGGGTCCTGAATCCGTCGGCGACCGGCCCCGGTCGCCGCGTCGGGAGCTTACTATACCCGAGGACGGTCGGCCTCGAAGCGGCGGAATCCGCGCGCCGAGCGGACGAACGGGGGCCGCCCTTCCGCCCGGGGCGCTGGCAAGGAGGCCCGGCTGGGGTATCCTCTGGGCGTGGTCGGCGCGGGCCGACTCTCGGGGGGCGCGAGGACGGGACGGCCGGGGCGGAGCTTCGATGGAATCGCAGGATCTGAGCATCATCAGCAAGCAGGCCACTCTCGTCGATGCCACGCGGCTGGTGGACGAGGGCGCCCGGCCCGTCCTGGTCGTCCACGAGGGCGGCCGATTCGCCGGGCTCATCGACGACGACGAGCTGC
>JBFIHP010000772.1:0-2127 GCA_041601735.1 Planctomycetota bacterium
ACGAGGCCTTCCTGACCGGCTCCGTGGGCGGCCTCCGGCCCGTCGGCCGGGTGCGCGAGGCGCGGATCGGGGCCGTTCCCGGCCCGATCACGCGGAGGCTGGCCGCCGCCTACGCCCGAGTCTTGACCGGCGGGATGTGTTAGATTCAAAAACCTGCGGATCTTGATCGAGGAGACAGCGATGACCGCCCCCAAGACCATTTCCTACTTCCTCATGCTCTTCATCTTCGGCGCCTTCGCCGGCCTCGGTCCGGCGCAGGAGGAAGGCGAGGAGAAGAAGCAGGACGAACCCACCGAGGAGTCGATCGAGGCGCTCAAGGAAGCGACATCCTCGATGGCGAAGGCGCGCAGCGACACCGACATCATCTACTTCGCGAAGCAGATCGTCGAGCGCCTGAAGGGTGGCGACGAGCGCACCCAGGAGAGGGCCATCGACACCATGGCCAAGGGGCTGAAGGTGAAGAGCGACGACACCAAGAAGGTCATCGTCGAGCTTCTCGGCAAGACCGGGCCCCGCGCCGCCAAGCATCTGCTGGCCGAGGCCAAGCGGTCGCGGAAGGACATCAGCTACCTCTGTGATTGCCTGAAGGCCGCCGGCAACGTCCACGACCCGAAGTCCTGGGACGACATCCTCGACTATCTGAACCACAAGGACAACGTGGTCATCTCGACCGCGATCGTCGCCATGGGTTCCTACGCCGAGGAGGAAACCAAGCTCCGCCAGGAGATCGTGAAGGAGCTCCTGAAGACCTACAATTCGGTGGCCTCGGCCGCGAACAAGTCGAATCCCGCGACCGCGGACAAGGAGAAGTACAACTTCCTCTTCAATCCCTTCGAGTCCACGCTGAAGCAGCTCACCAAGCAGACCGAGATCCAGGGCGCATTCGAATGGGACCGCTGGTTCCGCAAGGAAGGCGAGGACATGAAGGAGTGGTGATCACCGCTCCGGGACCTCTTCATGGCTGAGGATTCGACCGCAAGCGACGAGGCCGACCGGGGGACGATCCGCTCCCTCGGTCGCGGCGTTTTCGATCGCCTCATCAGGCCGATCCTCGTCCTTCGCGACAGCCCGCATTCGCTCGCCCTCGGCCTCGCTCTCGGTCTCTGGGTCGCACTCACTCCGACCGTCGGCATCCAGATGCCGATCGTCGTCGTGATCGGGACCGTCATCGGTGCCAATCGGCTCGCCGGCATCGCGATGTGCTGGATCTCGAATCCGATCACCTTCGTCCCGATGTACTACGGCTACTACCTGCTCGGCCTCGTCATCCTGGGGCGCGACGGCAAGAGCTACGGCCAGATCGAGAAGGAGGTGAGCATGACCGCCGATCTCGGCAACTGGGAACTCATCAAGTACTTCTTCGATGTCTTCGGCGCGCCGCTGTGGATCGGCAGCCTCGTCATCGCGACCGTCCTCGCCGTTCCCTGTTATCCGCTCGCGCGCCGCTTCTTCGAGCGGCGCGAGGCCCGGAGACTCGAACGAGATCACCGGGAAGTGACGGCGATCCAGGGCCGTCCGAACGTCGTGAAAGGCGAGAACTGATGCGCGGCTGGCTCCTCATCCTGATGACCGTCACGACCCTGGCGTCGCTCTCGCTCGCGGTCTGGTACTGGCAGCGTGCCGATCACGGCGACCTGGAGCCTCCGATCGAGATCGCCCGGGTGCCCGATCGCATCGTCGTCCTCGCCGGCGGCGACGAGGGCATCGAACTGCTGCTGCGCCCCTATCTGCCCGAAGCCGGCCAGGATGCATTCAACAGGGCCCGTCTCGATCAGCTGCTCGGCCTGCACGAGCCGGGGCACGACTACGTCCGGCTCTGGGTGGTCAACCGCGGCGAGAAGGCCCGGGCCTTCGATGTCGTCGAGGTCGCGCGCTTCGAGGCTCCGGGACGGCCGGGTTGGCGGGCTCGCTCACTGGCGGAGCTGCTCGCAGAAGGCCGACAGAACGAGACCGCGAGCCTCGCCGATCGATTCGTCCTCGAGGGCCTCGCTCGCGGCGAACTCGCAGAGCTGGCGCCGAAGTCCTTCGTCGAGATCGTCGTCGCGCTGCCCCGCGAGCCGGACTGGCGTGAACTGGACCGCGTCCTGGTGCCGGCCCTGGGCGGGATCGAACTTCGCAGAGCCGAGG
>JBFIHP010000773.1:0-2118 GCA_041601735.1 Planctomycetota bacterium
CGGCGAGGATCTCGAATGGATCCAGGTCGTCACCGTCGTTGAGGCGATCGACGTACTGCGCGACGAAGTCGTCGATGGACTCCGGGAAGAGCGAGCGATAGCTGTCGGGGCCCGGACGCCGATCACTCGACGACATCGTCACCCCCTTTCTCTTCTGTGGGATCGGGCAGGTGGAGACTCTCGGTGTCACCGAAGCCGTCGCGGAGCTTCTTCAGGGCTCGCGAAATCATCTGCCGCACCGCTTCCTCGGATCGACCGAGTCGGCGCGCGATCGTGATCGAGTCCTCGTAGCTCGCCTTCGCGACGGCGTCGTAGATCTTCACATCGAGGATGCTCGGCACGAAGCCCGCGCCGATGCCCTGGATCTTGTGCGGGCCCTTCTCGCCGCCGGAGAGGACCGGGCTGTCGAGGGGCTCGACCGCGACGATCCGCACCCCCGGCTTGCCCTCGCGCAGGGCCTGACCGGCGCCGGTCACCGTTCCACCGGTGCCGACACCGGCGACGAAGACGTCGACCTCGGGCACCTGTCGCAGGATCTCGGGGCCTGTTCCGAGCCGGTGCGCCGGTGGATTGTCGGGGTTGTCGAACTGCCGCGAGAGCCATGCCTTCGCGCCGAGCTCCTTCGCGATCCGGTCGGCCTCCTGGATGGCGCCGCCCATGCCGAGCTCCTTCGGCGTCAGCACCACCTTCGCGCCGTAGGCCTTCAGGACGTGGCGGCGCTCCACGGTCATCGATTCGGGCATCGTGAGGATGCAGGAGTAGCCCTTCGAGGCCGCGATGAAGGCGAGACCGATGCCGGTGTTGCCGCTCGTGGCCTCGACGATGGTCATGCCGGGCTTCAGGTCGCCGCGGGTCTCGGCGCCCTCGATCATCGAACGGGCGATGCGGTCCTTGACCGAACAGGCCGGGTTCTGGGACTCGAGCTTGGCCCAGACCGTGGCCATGCCCTCCTCGACGATGCGGTTGAGACGGACGACGGGGGTGTCGCCGACGAGTTCGTGGATGTGATCGACGCGGTTCATGGCAGTCCTCATCTTCGGCACTCGATTCACCGGCCGGGCCGCGCGCACGAGGCCTGTCCGGGGATCGAGGATCATACCCTCGGCGACCGCGGACTGCCGGGAAGCGCGCCCGTGAATCGGGAAGTCGCGGTCCGTCGCGCCAATGCGGACGACCTCCCCTCGGGTGGGTGGGGGTTGGGGACGGTCCTCAGATGGGCAGGAAGTCGCCGAGAGCCTCGGCCAGGGCCCCGTAGTCGCCGATCTCGTTGTAGAGCTGCGCCGATATCCGGAGCTGCCGGGCCGGCGGCGCGGGGTGGTTCAGCACCGGCACCTCGATGCCACGCTCGAAGAAGAGCCGGTCCTGGAGGCGGCTCGTCGCCATGTGATCCGCCACGAGGTCCTCCCCGTCGGGCGGCAAGGGGACCGTCGCGATGCTGCCGATCATCGACTCGGGGCAGGGGGCCTCCAGGCCCAGGCGATCGAGCAGCAGCCGCCGGCCCGCCAGCACGAGTTCGCGATTCCTGCCCGCGACCTCGGGAATGCCGCCCGGCAGGAGACCGGCCATGAAGTCGAGCGCGGCCGGGATCGAGAGGATCGCGGTCGGATCGCCGGTGCCCGTCCAATCGAACTCCCAGAGGTAGCGACTCCGCTTCGCGGTCGGGGCATTGGCGCCGTGGCTGATCACCGCGGGGCGGACCCAGCCGCGGTGTTCGGGGCGGCACCAGAGATAGGCGGCGCCCTTCGGCGCGCAGAGCCACTTGTGGGCGTTGCCGGTGTGGAAGTCGCAACCGAGTTCATCGACCCGGTAGTCCACCATGCCCGGGGCGTGGGCGCCGTCCACGAGCGACAGCACGCCGCGGCCGCGCAGCTCGGCGCAGATCGCCGCGACCGGAAGCACGAGCGCGGTCGGGCTGGTGATGTGATCGATGAGCACGAGCCGCGTGCGCGGACCGACGGCCGCGAGGACGGCCTCGATCACCTCCTCGGGACCGGCGATGGGGAAGGGCAGATCGACGATCACGAGCCGGGCCCCGGCCCGATCGGCGACGAAACGCAGGACGTTGGTGCAGGCGTTGTAGGCCTGAGAGGTCGTCACCAGCTCGTCACCGGCAGCCAG
>JBFIHP010000774.1:0-2116 GCA_041601735.1 Planctomycetota bacterium
GACGTCGTCGAAGAGCTTGGCCTTGTCCTCGGGCTTGGCGTCGCCGTCGATCTTGACCTTGTGGGAGAGCACCTTCTGCCGGGAGACGTCGATGTCGAGCTGGCCGCCGCATTCGGGGCAGGTGACGGTGATGATGGACTTCATGATCGGTCGTTGACCTCCGCGCGGGACCGGCTTCGATGTCGTCATTTTAGACGGTCCGGGCCCGGGCCGAAGACATCCCTGTGGACTTTTGCGACTTCCTTCGCGACCCGGCCCCAAAAAGCCGGGGACCGTCTCAAGTTCCGCTCCCGGCAGTCGATGAGGGGGACGGACCGAGACCAGGAGGGAGTCCACCATGCTCAGAATCTCGAGCGACAAGACGCAGGACGGAAACCAGGCGAAGACGGCCACGGCCACCGGATCGAAGGCCGCCGCGGGCAGCGCGGGCGCCGACGCGCCGCGGGTCGAGAGCAGCCTGCCCGGGCCGCGGTCGAACCAGATCCGCCTCGAGGGCAATCATGCCGCTCGGGTCTTGCCCTGGATCACCGAGGAGATCCGCTTCCACTCGGCCCTCGACCTCGGCTCGGCCGACGGCGAGGCCGTCCGCCTGCTGCAGGAGGCCGGCTACGACGCCCACGGCATCGACCTCGCCCCGCGCGAGAACGGCCTGGCGAACATCCACAAGGGCGACTTCTTCTCGGCGCCTCACGAGAACGGTTACTTCGACCTGGTCATCTGCTGCAACACCCTGCAGGAGATTCCCAACCATCGCATCCCGAGCCTCCTGGCCGAGATCGACCGGCTGTCGAACTCCTACGTGATGCTCACCACGATCTCGACCGAATGCGACGAACCGATCGGCGAGTCTCGTGACGTCGCCTGGTGGACCGATCGCATCCGCGACTTCGGCTGGCGCTTCCGGATCATCCGCGAGGACGCCGAGACCGGGCAGATGATCATCCTGGCCGAGAAGCCGAACAGCCTCGCCTCGCAGATCCTGCCGCTCCTCGACGACGGCACGATGAACCCGGGCGGGACGATCGAGGCCCCGGCCTCGGACATCGGCGCCGATCTCACGGCGCAGATCGACGAGACCATCGCCTGCTTCGAGCGGGGCGACCAGCAGAACGCCTTCGCGGGCATCTCCGCGCTCGCCGACGCACTCATGAACAACGAACAGAACCTGGACGGCATCCGCCCGCTCTTCGCGCGCATCGTGACCGCGATGGAGAACCAGGACGACGAGCGGCTCATCGAGCTGCTCCGGAACGAACTCAGACCCGCGATCGCGGCGTTCTGAGGTTTCGCTCCCGGGCGGGGAGCGGCCACCGACTCGCATCCGCGCCATGCGCGGTAGGAGGGCGGTCGAGCGTCCACCTCGAAGGAGGCGGACGAACGGCAGGGAGGTTGAGAGGGCTGCGCTTCGGCGCGGCCTTCTTCTTTTTGCCGGGACGTCTTCCGGGCATAGAGTGACGCGTCATGTCCATGCCGCGACGATACGTCCTCTGCCCCGTCGGTTCGGCCGGCGACGTCTTCCCCTTCATCGCGGTCGGGCGCGCGCTCCGGCGACTCGATCGCGAGGTGCTCCTCGTCGCGACGGAGAACTTCGCCGCGGCGGCGGCGGAGGCCGACCTGCCCTTCGCCGCGCTCGGCTCGGCCGAGGACTTCGAGCGGGTCAAGTCGATCCCCGACCTCTGGCACCCCAGGCGCGGCTTCGGCGTGGTGATGAAGCTCGTGGCCGAGGGCATGCGCGCGGCCTACGCGCGGCTCGACGAGCTCGTCGATCCGCGCCGGGACGTCCTGGTGACGCACATCCTCGCCCTGTCGGCCCGCGTGCACCAGGAGGTCAGGGGGACGCCGGGCAGCACGCTGCATCTCGCGCCCTCGGCCTACCGCTCCGACTTCGCCCAGCCCTCGATGCTGCCCGGCATGAACCTCGATCGTCTCCCCCGCTTCCTGAAGCGGACCTTCTGGTGGCTCGTCGATCGCGGCTTCCTCGACCCGGCCATCGCGCCCGCGCTCAACGCCTGGCGACGGGAGCTCGGGCTCGCTCCGGTCAGGCGCGTCTTCAAGGACTGGGTCCACGCCGAAGGCGGGACGGTCGCCCTCTTCCCGGCGAGCTTCGGCCCGCCCC
>JBFIHP010000775.1:0-2111 GCA_041601735.1 Planctomycetota bacterium
CTCGCGGCGCGAACCCCGGCCTCCCCTTCCGGGCCGACCCGGGCCATCTTGATAATCCGGGAGAATTGCCGTAGTACTGCGCAGCGCAAGCACTTGTGAGACATTTGACATCCCGGCAAGCCGCCCCGAAGGGTCCTTCCCTCCATGAGAATCCGCGAACTCCAGATCGACGACTACGAGAAGGTCGTCCACGGTGTCGACGAGCAGACCGGCCTGAACGCCTTCATCGGAGTCCATGACACGACTCTGGGCCCGGCGCTCGGCGGTCTTCGCATCTGGCCCTACGAGCGCGAGGAGGACGCCCTCACCGACGTCCTGCGCCTCTCCAAGGGAATGACCTACAAGTCGGCGATCGCCCGCACCGGCCTCGGCGGCGGCAAGGCGGTGATCATCGGCGACCCGAAGAAGGTGCGCACGCCCGATGCGATGCGCGCGATGGGACGCCTCATCGAGTCCCTGGACGGCCTCTACATCACCGCCGAGGACGTCAACACCCGCATCGTCGATCTCGAGCACGTGCGCGAGGAGACGCGCTGGGTCACCGGCCTCTCGCTCGCGAAGGGCGGCTCGGGCAATCCCTCGCCCTACACCGGCCGCGGCGTCTGGCTCGGCATCCGCGCCTGTCTCGAGGAGGTCTACGGTTCGCCCGATCCGGCCGGCAAGCACGTCGCCATGCAGGGCGCCGGTGCGGTCGCGCAGACCGTCATCGACCTCCTGATCGCCGACGGCGCCAGGATCACGGCCTGCGATCTCAACCCCGAGCGGATCGCGCAGGTGAACGAGAAGCACCCCGAGGTCGTCTTCGTCGAACCCGACGCCATCTACGACGTCGCCTGCGACGTCTTCGCGCCCCACGCCCTCGGCGCGGTCATCAACGACAAGACGATCGACCGCATCAGGTGCAAGATCGTCGCCGGCGCCGCGAACAACCAGCTAGCCGAGATCCACCACGGCGACATCCTCCAGGAGCGCGACATTCTCTACGCGCCCGACTTCGTCATCAACGCCGGCGGCATCATCAACGTCAGCGTCGAGTTCCATCCCGGCGGCTACGACGAGAAGGTCGCGCTCGAGAAGATCGAGTACATCGACGACGCCCTGAAATCGACCTTCGACAAGGCCCGCGCCGAGAACATCGCGACCGGCCGCGCGGCGATCGACGTCGCCAAGCAGATCATCGCGGAGGCCCGGAGCAAGAAGGGCTCCTGAGCTCGAGCCCGGCCCGCCTTCGCCCGCCGTCGAATCGAGCCCGCGCCGCCGCGCGGGCTCTTTTTTTCGGGAGGGACCGACGGGCCCGTTCGTCGCCCTCCTGGAACGGATGCGAAAGGACGCCCTCCCATGTCGATGATCAGCCGCACGCTCCTCCTCCTTCTCGTCGCCGTCGCGGTCGTCTCCGGCCAGGTCGATCGGGCGCACAAGCCCGGCAAGATCAAGAAGGGGCAGACCCGCCTCGAGGCGCGCAAGACGGCCTACGAGGAGAACGACCAGCTCTTCATGGCCGAGTACGTCAAGGCGACGATGAGCTTCGAGTTCGCCACCCGCGACGACATGAAGGCCGTCCGCAACGACTGGGACATCTGCCTCCAGGGCCGGGGACACAAGCGCTCCCCCTTCGAGTTCATCGCCCGGACCGTCACCGACGACAGCAGTCGCATCTGGGCCCTCGGCAAGATGCCGCTCTCCCGCGTGAGTCGCAGCACGGTGCGCAGCCGGGTGAAGGCGGCGCCACTGAAGGACGACGAGCACGAGGGTCATCTGGCCCTGACCGGCCACTGCTATCTCGTGCACACGGTCGATTCCGACTCCGATCTCTGGGCCGCATTCCGGGTGATCGCGATCATCCCGGGCGAGGCCGTCCAGATCGAGTGGAAGCTGCTCTCGAAGCCGAAGAAGATCACGCGCAAGAAGGCTCCCCCGAAGCAGCCCTGAATTCGTTCGCAAGTCGATAAGCGCTCTGGGTGCGCAACAGGAGCGCCGCTCGGACAGAGCGGCATTCCTGGCTTCACGAGCATCCGTGGCCGGCCCGTCGGGCCGGCGCTCCCGGGGCGCTCCAGGGGGATTCAGTCGCGCAGGACCTGCAGCGGCGGGAGGGCCTCGATGAAGGCGCGGCC
>JBFIHP010000776.1:0-2084 GCA_041601735.1 Planctomycetota bacterium
CACGCGCGATGCGCGCCAGCAAGAGCCGCGCCGGAACCTCGTCGTCTTCGGCGCCCACCAACTCCTCGAGCAGACCGCGAGCCTCCTCGCTTCGACCACGAGCCATCTCGGCCGCGGCGAGATCGCGGGTCGCCGCGGGGTCTCCGGGCAGGATGCGCAGGGCCTCCCGCAGGGCCGTCGCCGCTTCATCGCTCCTGCCCGCGTGAAGGCGGGCACGACCGAGCCCGGCATGGGCGGCCGCGAGATCGGGGTAGTCCCTCGTGAGGGCGAGGAAGAGCATCTGCGCGGCTTCTTGCTCGCCGGCGGCGAGGGCGCGGACCGCGGGCTGAAAGCGCGCCTGCAGCGCGCGGACCTCGTCCAGCTCTCCGGAATCGTCGTCGGCCGCGGCGCGGGCGGAGGGGGCAAAGCTCAGGCGCTCGATCTCCGGCGCCCGGGCGGCGCGATCGCCGGCTCCGCGGGCGAGCGCCGCCAGCCGTTCCTCGACCATGTCCACGACCTGCTCCCAGGAGAACTCGCGCTCGACCAGCTCGCGGCCGGCGCGTCCGCGGGCGCGGCGAAGCTCCGGCCGGCGCGCGGCCTCCTGCAGGGCGGCGACGAAGGGATCGATCGCGGGTTCGGCGAGCCAGGGGTGAGCGACGAGCTCGAGCTTGCCGACCCTCCGGCCGGGAGCGTCCTTGCGTTCGGCCGGGATGAGCCAGGCGTTGTCGCGGTTGCAGAAATCCATGGCGGCGCCGAGACCGGTCACGATCACCGGCTTGCCGCAGGCCATCGCCTCGACGATGGGCATGCCGAAGCCCTCGCCGAGGTAGGGATGCACGAGCACGTCGGCAGCCCGGTAGAGGCTCACGAGTTCATCCTGCTCGAGATCGCGATCGATGTAGTGGATCTCGGGGCAGGCCGGCCGTCGTGCGAGGGCGCGGATCCTCGCGCCCTCGGTCGAGCCCTCGTAGACGCCCCTGGCGCCGACGTCCTTGATGATGAGGCAGACGTCGTCGGCGGCGCGGAAGGCGGTGCAGAAGGCGGTGAGGAGCTGCTTGATCCCCTTGCGCGGGATGGTCCCGCCGACGAAGAGGAACTTGACCGACTTCTCGGTCGCGATCGGCATCACCGGGCCGTCCGGCCGGAAGCGATCGAGATCGACGCCGTTGGGGATGACCTTGACCCGGGCGGGATCGAAGCCGCCGTCGATGTAGCACTGCCGGTTGTAGCGGCTCGGCACCCAGAGCTCGTCGATCTTCGCCCCCATCTCCTCGACCCAGGTCTTCGGCACGCTGCCGAACTCCCAGGGCTGGATCATGACCCGGACGGGTTCGACCGAATCCGCGAAGCTGGGCGGCCACTGGTGGCGGACGAGGATGCGGGGCTCGCGGCTGCAGGGCCGGTCGAAGCGCTCCTCGAGGGCGCGGAAGCGCGGCATCAGGGTCGAATCGAACTGATGATCCTCGTAGAGGCGGGCCTCCAGGTCGTGGCCGCGCGCGACGAGGCGCGAGCAGATCTCCCGGTTGACCACGGCCAGGGAGTGGTGCCGGAACTGGGTCCCCTCCCAGACGAGCGAGACGGGCGAGACCGCGGGCCTCGCGGGGCGACGGGGATGGTCGGCGAGGCGCAAGGCCTCGGACGCGACGGGCGCGGCGTGGGGATTCTCGGGCTGCATGGTCCTTCTCCGGACCTTCTTTCGGCCCGGAGGCGCCCGGCACCCGAGGCGAACGAGAAAAAACCCGGTCCGGACCTCCGCCCGGACCGGGTTCTCGTGATTCAGGGGCCGACGACGGCGCTCAGCGCCGGCCGCCGCCGCGACGGCCGCGGCCGCGACCCTTGTTGTTGCGGCCGCCTTCGTCGTCCTCGAAGACCTCGTCCTCGTCGAAGAACTCGAGGATGCCGCCCATGTGATCGGCATCCTGATCGCCCATGACGACCTTCAGGCAGACGTCGGCGTAGGCGCGGAGCTCGGGGCTCCGGTCGCCTGCGGCGATCCGCTTCAGGGCCGAGGCCAGCTTGGTCTCGACGGTCTTCTTGAGCTTGTCCGGCTCGGGGAAGAAGCTGTCGTCACCGATCGTGTCGCCGAGCTGACGGAGCCGGACCGC
>JBFIHP010000777.1:0-2080 GCA_041601735.1 Planctomycetota bacterium
GGGCCCTGAGTCGGAGACAGAGGTCCTGGTCTTCCTTGTACATCCAGAAGTCCTCGTCGAGGACCTGCCCCTCCTCGGCGACCTCGCGCAGGGCCCGGACGCGGAAGAGCGCCGCCGCCGCGCAGATGCCGAGGACGCTCTCGCGCTCGCGAAAAGCCGCGGAGTCACGCGTCCCCGCGGCCCGATCGACGATCCGCAGCCAGGGCTGGGTGACGAAGCCGGCGCTGTCGATGCGCGGGACCTGATCGTCCCCGGGAGCGCGCAGCAGCAGACCGGCGGCGCCGGCCGCCTCGGGCTCCTCGTCGAGCAGGCGGTCGAGGCGCTCGATGTGGTCGGCCTCGAGCACGACGTCGGGATTGAGCATGAAGACACGGTCGTCGTCGTCGAGGCGAGCCAGGCAGAGGTTCATCCCGCCCGCGAAGCCGGGGTTGTCGGGCCGCTCGATCAGCAGGGCATCGGGGCAGCGCGACCGCAGCATGGCGGCCGCGGGGTCGTCACGACCGTTCAGGCAGAAGACGAGACGGTCGGGACGCCGCGTCTGGATCTCGAGCCCGTCCAGGAGCGCCGGCAGAAGAGCCGCACTCTCGTGCAGGACCACGGCGACGACCAGTTTCGCGGACTCGGAAGCCATGGGCGGAGGATACCAAAGGCGGGACCGAGCCCCCGCCCGCGGCGCGCCGACGAGAGCTCAGAGCCAGCCCTTCTCGCGGTACCAGGCCGCGGTGAGGGCCAGCCCTTCCCGGAGGCCGGTCGGGCAGACGAAGTCCAGGTCGCGGGCCAGCCTGGAGCAATCGACCACCCAGCGCTCGGGCCTGAGCTCGCGCATCTTCTGGCCGGACAGGAGGGGCGGCCGCTTCAGGAGCGGCGCGACGAGGTCGTTCAGCGCGGCGATCCCGCCGGCGAGGAAGTGAGGGAGGCGGGGCTTCAGGGCCCGTCGGTCGAGCGCCTCCTCGATGTAGGCCAGCATCGCCTCGTCGCTGTGGACCCCGGGTTCGGCCACGAAGTAGGTCCGACCCCGGGCGGTATCCGCCACCGAGAGCCGGAGCATCGCCTCGACGAGATCCTCGGCGAAGACGAAGGAGTAGGACTTGGGCTTCATCCCGAGGATCGGGGCGAAGCGGTTCCGGACCATCCGGAACATGGTGAGGAAGTCGCGCTCGCCCGGCCCGTAGACGCCGGGAGGCCGCACGATCGTCCAGGGCATGGTCCCACTCGCCGTCACCAGGGCCGTCTCGCTCGCGAGCTTCGACTGCCCGTACCAGGTCACGGGCCGGCAGGGCGAGTCCTCGTCGAGCGCGTCGAGCCCCGCCGGACAGGGCCCGACCGCCGCCAGGCTGCTCGTGTGGACGAAACGCCCGACCCCGACCGCGGCGGCGGCCCCGGCGAGACGCGCCGTTCCGGCGGCGTTGACGGCGAGGAATTCCTCGAGCGACCTCGCCCGGGTGAGGCCGGCGAGGTGAAAGACGAGATCGACGCCCTCCAGGGCCTCTTCGAGCCCCGAGCCCTCCGCCAGATCGCCGGAGACGAAGCGCAGGTCGAGGTCGGAGACGAGAGCGCGCGACGAGGTCGATCGGACGAGAGCGCGGACCTCGCGGGGTCCCATGTCGCTCAGCCGCCTCACGAGCCGGGCGCCGATGAAACCGCTCACACCGGTCACCAGGACGGAACGACCGGCGAACGCGTTTCTTAAGGCTTGTGAATTCACCTCGTCCGGGCCCCCGATCGTGTGCCTAAGCTCAGATTTTTTTTGAACTTAGGCAAGAAATTGAAGCAGGGGGCGAGATTTGACATAACGTCGCCCTTGGGCTATACAGTCCCGAATCAGCGTCGCTATCCGACGGCGCTGAAAGATCCTCAGCTGGAAGGTACTGGATTGGATCTCTTCGACAAGTGTCGTCGGTTCGACCGCGCGCGGAAGCTGATCGAGACCGGCCTCTACCCGTTCTTCAGACCTGCCAGCGGCTCGGATTGCACCCGTGCAACCTACGAGGGTCGCGACCTGGTCATGATCGGGTCGAACAACTACCTCGGTCTGACGCACCATCCTCGCGTGGTTGACGCCTCCAAGGAGGCGATCGAC
>JBFIHP010000778.1:0-2074 GCA_041601735.1 Planctomycetota bacterium
GAAGAGGCTTCGTCTGCCTCGACGGCAACGCCAGCGAGGAGGGCATGCTCGAGGCCGCCGGGATCGAGCGGGCGCGCTCGCTGATCGCCGCCGTCGATTCCGATGCCGAGTCGGTCTTCATCGTGCTCACCGCTCGTGCGGTGCGGCCCGACATCCAGATCATCGCGCGCGCGAATCGCGAGGACAGCGAGCCCAAGCTCCGCCGAGCCGGCGCCACGCGCGTGATCCTGCCCTACGTCCTGAGCGGGCAACGGGTCGTCAGTCTGGTGAGTCGTCCGAACGTCGCCGACTTCCTCGACTTCGTCATGCATTCCGACGATCTCGAATTGCAGATGGAGGAGGTCGTCGTCCCCCGCGAGAGCGCTTTCATCGGCAAGACACTCGCGGACACCAAGGCCCGTGCGGAGTATGGCGTCACCGTCCTTGCGCTCTGCGCGCCCGGCCGCCCCATCCTGACGGCGCCGAAGGCCACCGACATGATCGCGGCGGGTACGCGGCTCATCATCCTCGGCACCGACGAGGGGCTGCGCGACTTCGAGAAGCGGGTCCGGGAGCGGGACTGAACCGAAACCGGCACCGGAGCGCCGTCCGGGAGGATCCGGGTGCCCGTGCAGGAGCGAACTCGGTGCTCCTCGGGCCCGAGGCGATCAGGTCTGCGGCCGATCCAGTGCCCGCTGCAGGGCTCCCGCGAGCGTCGTGCCGACGTTCTTCTCCTCGTCGAGCACCTCGTCGGCCCCGGCCCTCTTCAGCCCCTCGCAGTGGATGTGATAGCGCCCGCGGACGATGATCCGCGCCTGCGGGAGGAGTCGGCGCAGCATCCCCACCATGTTGCGCACCGTGGTCGGGTCGGGCACGGTCACCAGCACGATGCAGGGATCTCCGACCTCGATGTGCTCCCAGGTCTCGATCTGGGCGCCGTCGGCGACCAGCCCGTCGAGGCCGAGAGCGGTGGCGTCCTCGACGTTGTCGAGGCCGAGGTCGATCACGAGGACCTTCTTGCGCGTCTCGTCGTCCAGGCTCTCGGCCAGGACCTTCGCGGCCGGACCGAAGCCGATGATGACGATTTCGTGGAACTTCGTGTGATCGCCGCGGGGCTCCTCCTCGACCACCGTCGGCGTTCCGGCGGCGGCGAGTCGCGCCGCCGCTCGGACGCGCATGGTGGCCGCGATGCGGTTCCCGCAGGCGAAGAGCAGGGGAGTCGCCACCAGCGAGACCAGGGTGACGCTGGAGAGGACGTGAAAACCGCGGGCGGACAGGCCTTCGGTGAGCTCGGAGGGTTCTCGGGCCACGGTCGCGATCACGAAGGAGAACTCGCCGATCTGGCTCAGCGCCATTCCGGTGACGATCGCCACGCTCCAGCGCTGCCCCGCGAGCCTGGTCGCGATGGCGCAGAGCGCCGCCTTGCCCACGATGAGCAGGAGGGTCAACCCGCCCACCAGGAGGAGGTTGCGCGACAGCCAGGCGACGTCGCCCAGCATGCCGATCGCGCCGAAGAAGAGCGCCACGAGCAGCGCGCGGAGCGGCTGGATGTCGGACCGGATCTGGGTCGCGAAGGGCGAGACCGCGAGCAGGACTCCCGCCACGAAGGCGCCGAGCGAGGCCGAGATGCCGCCGCGCTGCGACAACCAGGCCGCGCCGCCGGCCATCAACAGGGCGAGGAGCACCGGGAAGTCTCGGTTCCGGCGAAGGTCGGAGAGCGCCTGGACGCGAGGGACGACGTAGCGGAACAGGAGCACGAAGAAGGCGACCAGGACGATCGCGATCCCGGCCGAGACGGCCATCAACTCGAGCGTCCCCGCGAGGGTGCCCCCCTTCATCATCGCCGAGACCAGAAGGACGAGGGGCACGACGGCGATGTCCTGGAAGAGCAGGATGCCGAGGGAGGCGCGCCCGTGGCGACTGTCGAGCTCGCTTCTGTCCTGCAGGATGCGCAGGACGCAGACCGTGCTGCTGAGCGACACCATCGCACCGACCGCCACCGCCTCGACGATGCCCGATCCGAGGGCGTAATAGGCGACGCCGGCGCCGAAGAGCAGGGTCGAGACCAGCTGGAGGGGGCCGGCGACGAGCGGGA
>JBFIHP010000779.1:0-2072 GCA_041601735.1 Planctomycetota bacterium
GTCCCGCGCAGACGCAGGGCCGTGGATTCGATGAAGGTCGAGAGTCCGGCCTTGCTCGAGCAGTAGCTGCCCGCATCCTTCACGTGCAGGCAGTCCGCGAGGCTCGACAGGGCGATGAAGTGCCCCGATCCACGCGCGACGAAGTCCGGCAGGAGGACCTCGAGGCTGCGCACCGCGGCGAGGAAGTTGACCTCGATCACGCGAGCCTCCCCGCGCCACCAGGCCTTCTCCTCGGGATTGCCGACCCCCGCGCAGAAGACCACGACGTCCATCGGCCCCTCCTCCTTCGCGATCGCTTCCAGTCGATCGGGGTAGGCGGGAGCGGCGACGTCGATGACCTCGTGGCGGTAACGGGCGTGTTCGATCGGCGCCTCGCGTCGCGAGATGCCCCGGACATCCGCGCCTTGCGCCAGGGCGAGGCGCGTGAAGGCCAGGCCGATGCCGTCCGAATTCCCGATCACGATCATGCGCTTCGGCGTCATGGCCCGATCATAACCGCGGCCCGCCCGGACCGGCTTCCACCGACCCGCGTTCCTCGCTACCATCCCGGCATGAGCGAACAGGAACGAAGCGAACTCCTCGACATCATCCACGAGGTGTCCCTGGAGAAACGGCGCGTGATCCTCGCGAGCGGGCGCGAGAGCGACTTCTATCTCGATCTCCGTCAGACCCTGATGCGCCCTCGCGGTCTCAGGCTGGCCGGCCGCCTCATCCTGGAGATGCTGCTCGACGGCCCGCCCATCGACGCGGTCGGCGGTATGGCCGTGGGCGCGGTGCCGCTGGTCAGCGCGGTGCTCGCGGCGGCCGCCGACGCCGGTCGGGACGATCTCCTCGGCTTCTTCATCCGCAAGGAGAAGAAGGCGCACGGCCTCGGCCGGCAGATCGAGGGCGGCTATCGCGAGGGGATGCGCGTGGCGCTGGTCGAGGACACGACGACGACCGGGGGCTCCACGCTCGAGGCGGCCGAGATCGTGAAGGCCGCGCGCGGCCGCATCGTCCGCGTCGCCTGCCTGGTCGATCGCGGGGAGGGCGCCGCCGAGGCCTTCCGCGCCGCGGGCCTCGAGCTGGAAGCCCTGTTCGGGCGCGGGGATCTGCGCCTCTGAGGCGACGATTCGACCCAGCGCTCAAGTCGCCTCGGGGTCCGGTCGATACTCCCATTGCATGAACATGCAGTCCCGACGGGAGCCGCGCGATGTCCACCGAGCACCGATTCCTCGTTCTCCATGCCGACGATGATCTCGACGAGATCCACGATCTGCTGGTTCATCTGGCGCCCCTGTCCCGCCTCGGCGGCATCGACCTGGTCGCCGCCCGCGATCTCGAGGACGCCTCGCACGAGGCCATGGGCGAGCTCTTCGGCGACGCCCGCGCCGTGCTCGTCTGCCTGAGCGCCGCGACGCTCGCCCTCGATCCGATCCTCGACGACGATCTCCGCGCCCTGGCGCCGCAGTGCCGCATCGAGCTCGTGCTCCTTCGTGATTGCGCTCACCAGCTCGTGCCCTGGTTGGCCGTCTCCGAGACCGTCCCGGCCGACGGCCGGCTCCTCTCGGATCTCCCGCGCGCCGAGCGTGATGCGGAGCTCTCGCGGCTGGCCTATCGTCTCGCCGGAACGATCGACGTCGTCGCCGACGCCGGGCTGGACGAGGACGAGGAGATCCATGATTCGACGCCGGACCCGGCGCCGCAGCGCGGTCCGGGAGCGCTCCTCGAACCGGCCGCCGGTCCCGGCCCGCAGACTCCGTTCGAGCCCGCGGCGAGCGGGACCGGAGACGACGAGGTTGGGGCCGACCGTTTCGCCGCGACGCTCGCCGAGGTGCTGCCCGTGGACCAGCCCGTCGACGACGAGGCGCTCGCCGCCCTGGTGGAGCTGGCGCTCCACCTCGCCGCCGCCAGGGTGGAGTTCGGCGATGAGGCCGCTGCGGTCGCGGTGCTGCGTGACGCCGCCGATCGGCTCGTCGCGAACATCGGCTCCGAGCAGCGCAAGGGCAGCCGGGTCGGACGCCGGGCGAGGACCACGAAGAGGCTTCTCGAGGAAGCCCTCGGCACCGAGAGCGAGGACGCCCTCGAGACCA
>JBFIHP010000780.1:0-2071 GCA_041601735.1 Planctomycetota bacterium
TGATGGGGACGAGGTTGCGGTCCTTACGGGCCTTGCCGACCCCGCCGCCGTTCCCGTTCCCGTCGGCCTGGACGTCGATGCGCAGATACGAATAGGGCCTCCCCCAGGGGTCGCGCATGTGGGCGAGGCCGACCTCGGCCAGTGAGTCGGGCGGGGAACCGTAGGTGAGGATGTGGAAGTCGATCGCCTGCGCCATGGTCTGCAGTTCGGCCAGACCTGCCGTGTTCTTCGATTTCTCGACCGAGCTCCGGTACATCGGAATGCCCGCCGCCCCGAGAACGGCGATGATCGTGACGACGATCAGGAGTTCGATCACGGTGAATCCCCGGATCGATGCGAGATGGAGGTCGCCCATCATCGCCCTTGCTCCGGATCGAGGAGGAGGCCCAGTCGGCGGCGAATCATGTTCTGGAGGTGCTCGGACTCGACGCCCGACTCGTTGGCGAGCTCGTCGAGCAAGAGCGCCGTCTCGCGCTCGAAGTCGGCGAGGCGACGGCGATCCGCGACCACCTTGCGCACGACCAGATCGAGCTGCTCCGCCTCCGGAATGAGGAAGTCGCCCTCGCGAAGACGAACCCGCCCCGGGTCTTCACGTCGCCTGAGCGCGTCGAAGACGCAGCGGAAACGATAGAGGGGTCCCGCCAGCTTGTGGCTCGTGCGGAGCCCGAAGAGGAGCACCAGCGCGACCGCGGCCATCATGGCCGGCCAGTAGCGCGCATCCAGGGCGATCATCTCGCGCGCCGCCGCGAGCAACTTCGTCGGCTCGGCGTGCTCCTGGCGGAGAACCGTCATGGGCGGCAGGAAGAGGCTCACCGAGAGCACCGACACGAAGACGAGGAGCTGGATGAAGAAGGCCGCCATGAGCCGGCCCTGGACCTTCGGATCGATGAAGTAGCGGCGACGACGCCAGAAACGCCGAGCAGCGCTCATCCTGGGTTTCACGGCCGCTTCGGCCGTCGGAATGTCGATGTTCTCTCCGCCCTGCATGACCTGTCCCCGCAAACGACGAGGCCTCCCCGGCCGGGAGGCCGGTCCGAACGGACCTTCCCGGTGGATTCATCGGCAGGCCGATCGGGGCGGATGAAGAAAAAGCGGGTGGGCGGCCTGCTTTCGTATCACCTGAGCTTGTCGATGTTTCGGCGAAGAAACTGCATGGCCTCGTTGAGGCCGTACTCGTTGTAGCCGAACTCGCCGATCATCCGATCGACAAAGACCTGCGCGGCCGCCCTCTCCTCGTCCTCGAGCTTGCCGGGGACCAGACCCTGGAGCCGGAGGACGTCGTCGACCAGGTCCTCGACGCGGGCGAGCCGCTCCTTGAAGACGTTGCGGCGCAGGCGGTCGAGCAGGTCGGCGAAGAGGACCTCGTAGTCGATCGAACCGTCGGGGTGCTGGAGCCGGAAGGCGGCGGCCTTGGTCATGAGGTTCGACCGGAACTCGTCGGCATCGCCCTCGCGACCGAGGAGAGTCTCGATCCGCTCCATCAGCTCGAGGTCGGGCTCGACGAAGCGACCGCTCTCGTCGGCCACCTTCTCGCTGGTCTTGACCGCCTTGACGTTCATGAAGTAGCGCCTGAAGAGGCGCAGGTATTCCTGCTCCTCGACCAGGTCGGCGGCCCGTTCGACGTCGCGGGCGAGGATGCCGAGGTACTCCAGTTCCAGGGCCGACAGGAAGCCCTTGTGGTCGTGATAGCCCGCGCCGACGGTGTCGATCCGCAGGAACTGGTAGAGCGAGGCATCGCGGGTCAGATCGGGGATGGTCCGCAGGACGAGGAGCGGCGTGAGGCTCGACCCCGGCGGATTGAGTGCCATCTCCGAGAGCATGGTGATCATCTCGCGCGGCGAGCAGCCGCGACGACCCTCGTAGGCCGCGTCCCACATGCCCTCGAACTCGGCCTCGAGGTGATCGTACTCGTGACGCATCTCGTCGATGTGCTCGCGCAGGAGCGACTTGTGCTCCTCGGAGAGGCGGTGCGGCAACTCCCCGCCGGAGTAGATCTTGGCCTTCTCGAGCGGGGTCAGGTCGGTCAGGGCCTGCTTGAGCCTCCCCTCCTCGACCTCGGAGATCGGCGGCA